>CAIOKC010000001.1 GCA_903858755.1 uncultured bacterium
CGCGGTCGAGCACTTCCGCAAGCGCAAGCGCGACAGGCGCCTCCACGATGTGATTGTTCTCGGAAACCGGATTAATTCCATCGACATCTTTTTCCCGTGGAATCTCCGAGAGCACCGCATTCGTATCCATGCTCTTCGGAAGCGGAAGCTGCACAATGAGCGCGTCCACCGTGCGCGCGAGCGCATGCACTGCGTCGATCGCCTGTCCGCTCGTAGCGCCAACGGGCAAATCGACACGCACCATCTCGACACCCAAGCGCTCCGCGCCCTTGGACTTTATGCGGACAAAAGATTCGATCACGGCACTCTCGCCTGCCACAAGTATCCCGAGCCGAGGGGTGCGCGGCAGCGCGGCGCGGCGCGCCTCGAGCGCGGCGAATATCTCTTCCGCTATTGCCCTTCCGTCTACCGTCATACTCCGTAGTACGACCGATACCACTCAACGAATTTCTTCACGCCTTCCTCTACAGACACTTTCGGCTCATAGCCGAGCATCTTCCTCGCCTTCGAGATATCGGCGTAGGTTTCCGGCACATCTCCTTGCTGCATGGGCAGCATGTTCATCTGCGCTTTTGTACCGAGCTCCTTCTCGAGGACCTTGATGAAATCCATGAGTTGCACCGGGTTCGAGCGCCCCAGGTTGAGAATCTCGTAGCCAAGCGGCTTCGACAGCGCCGCCACGAAACCATCGACGATATCCGATACGTATGTGAAATCACGCCGCATGTTGCCGTTGTTGTACACATCGATGGGCTTACCCTCGAGAATTGACTTCGCGAATTTGAAAAGCGCCATATCCGGTCTGCCAAACGGTCCGTACACCGTGAAGAAACGGATGCATGTACTATTCATCCCATACAGGTGGTGGTACGCGTATGCGAGCACTTCGCCGGCCTTCTTTGTCGCCGCGTATGTCGAGACGGGCTGATCCGTCCTGTCCGTCTCCTCGAAAGGAATCTTCTTGTTCTCGCCGTATACGGAGGAAGACGAAGCGGCGACGACATGCTTCACGCCATATCGTCTCGAAAACTCGAGGACGTTGAGCGTGCCCGTGAAATTGGACTCCGCGTACACAAACGGATTCTCCACGGAATACCGGACGCCTGCCTGCGCGGCAAGATGGCAGACGGCGTCGAATGAGTGGCTCTTGAATACGGATTCGAGCGCCGCTTGATCGGCAATATTGATTTTGAAAAACTCGATGCGTTCGGCAATTCTCGCGAGCCGTGCCTCCTTGAGTGCAGGGTCGTAGTATTCGTTCATATTGTCGACGCACACTACTGTGTGCCCCTCCTTCAAAAGCGCCTCGATGAGGTGATACCCGATAAACCCCGCGCCGCCTGTCACGAGGATGTTCATACGAGAATTGTCTTGATGCCCTCGGGCAGACCTATCGTAGCGCGCCAGCCGAGCACGGATGCGGCACGTGATACATCGGCAATGCTTGTGCGTATGTCACCTTTTCGCGCCTCGATAAAACGAGGATCATCGGATACCCCATACTCGGCGCTGAGCACAGCCGCAAGCTCTCTAATCGTCGTTCCCTTGCCCGTACCTATATTGAGGACGGAGCCAGATGCATGTTCTACGCGCGCGGCGAGAAGGAGCGCTTGCACGACATCGTCTACGTGTATAAAGTCGCGCACCTGCGAGCCGTCGCCCTCGATATCGACCGGCGCCTTCGCCTTCAGCTTCTTCGTGAAAGCCGTGATGACGCCCACGTACGGAGAATCTTCACGCTGCCTCGATCCATACACGTTGAAAAAACGCAGGATAACCGCTTCCAACCCGAACAGTCGCTGGTACAAAAGCGCGTACTGCTCGCCAATCACTTTATGCAATCCGTACGGGGAATCCGGCACAAGCGTCGAATCTTCCGAGACGGGCACTGCCGCGCCGCTTCCATATACGGCGGCAGACGAGCCGAGTACCACGCGACGGACACCGGCGCGCCTCGCCGCGTCGAGCATGCGCAGAAAACCAGTTACATTTGTCTCGTGGGTCTTGAGGGGGTCTTGCACGCTCTCCGCCACAGAGATCGCTGCCGCAAGATGGAAGAAGAGCGACGCGCCGACGAAAGCCTCGGCTGCCTGATCCGAGAGGATGTCTGCTTCTATGATCCGCACGCGTGAAGAAACGTCGGAAATATTATCCCGCAGACCGGTGCTGAAGTTGTCGACAACCACAACGTCGTATCCCTCCCCGACAAGCCGGCGCACAAGATGCGAACCGATAAATCCTGCCCCTCCCGTAACGACCGCTTTCTCGGACATGATGGAATCTTACCCTATGACCCGCGTGCCGTGAACACGATCCGTATCGTCTGAAGCATGATAAACAAATCGAGAAAAAGCGAACGGTGCTTCAGGTAATACAGATCGTACGAGAGCTTCTCCTTGGTCTCCGCGATATCGGCGCCGTGATGCGGGTGGCGGTCGTGGCGGATCTGCGCCCACCCAGTGAGCCCCGGCGCGACAAGGTAGCGCGCATTGTAGTACGGAATGCGCGCGTCGTAGTGCGCGACGAGCGCCGGAAGCTCCGGTCGCGGACCAACAAGTGAGAGATCGCCTCGGACTATGTTCCAAAGCTGCGGAAGCTCGTCGAGCCGCAGGATACGCAGCCACTTCCCCACTCGCGTCACGACGAGTTTGGTTTTCCCATGCTCGCCGTACTCACCCTCATCATTGCCGCTCATGCTTCGGAATTTCACGACCCGTATCGGCTCGCGGAACTTCCCCACGCGCTCCTGCGTGATAAAGATCGGACCGCCATCGTCTAGGCGTATCGCGGCAATGATGAAAGGATAGAGAATGAGCGAGAGGATTCCCGCGATGCTCGCGACGATGATATCGATACTTCGCTTCACGACATCGTAAATACGCGAGGCGCTCACGTTGCCAAGCACCCACTCGTAGTTGATGAGCGAGAGCGGCTCGCGCTCGAACACCTCCTGGTAGAGATCTGCCGCATCGAGAAGAGCGAAGCGGTGCTTGTGGAACGACGCATCGTAGATAATGGGGAGCGCGGCAGCGACCGCGCGATCGGAGAAGTCGACCACGAGAAACGTTACGTCGTCTTCCTCTGCGACGCGGCACGCCCGCTGAATGACCTCGTGCGACGGCGCTTCCTTGGTATCAATGACGTACTCGAATGAAAACGGATACCGCGCATCGCTCGCTACCTCCTCTGCAAGCATGCGCGCATCCGGACCGGAAGCGACAAGTACGCCTTTGAGACGACGCGCGGTACGGAGGTGAGGGAACATCGCAACGCGCCATCCGAAAATGAGCGCAAAAGACACGACGAGGTAGAGCACGAGAATCGTCTTCGGCGCGAGGCCGAATGCGGGAATGACGAAGAAAAAGAGTGCTGCGATGCACAGGTTGATCACCTGCGTATACAGAATCGTGCTTGCGAGCTTGCTTCGGAAAAGGCGCGTATGCCTCGCGTAGAGCCCCGCAAGAAAGAAGATACCGACCCATGCGGCGAAGAGGATCGAAAACGGGATGAGGTGGGTCCAGAAGAGCTCCGCGCTCGGCACCTCAACATAGCGGAGAGCGAGCGTTGTCCAGAGAGAGACGGTGAAGACAATGAGGTCGCCCGCAAGGAGCACGGCGTACTCACGCTTGGGGACAAGAGTCATACTTTTATGTATCATGACACTACATAACCTATGAATCAAGCCAGGAAAAAGGTGCTGTACCTCATCACCAAAGCGACGCGGGGCGGAGCGCAGCGCTACGTCTACGACCTTGCGACAAACCTCCCCGACGACTTCGAGCCCGTGGTCGCGTATGGGCAAAGGGGCGCGCTTGTAGACAGATTGGGCAGCGCGCATATCGAGACTCGCGAGATTCCTTCTCTTGGTCGGGATATCGCACTCGTGTCTGATATCGCAAGTCTCTTCCGGATACTTGCATGTATCCGCGATGTCCGACCAGCGGTCGTCCACCTCAATAGCTCAAAAGCAGCGGCACTCGGAGCGCTTGCGGCGCGTCTGTGCGGCGTAAGACACATCGTGTTTACAGCGCACGGATGGCCATTCGGAGAAAAACGAAACATTCTTGCGCGGATGTTCATCTGGAATATTTCCTGGCTCACCGCCCTGCTTTCCCATCGCGTCATTTGTGTATCCGAGTACGACCTGCGCCTGGCACAGCGCATGCCCCTCATCTCCGGGAAAGCAATCCGCATCTACAATGGTGTCCGACCTTCGGTATTCGGCTCCGGTGCGATTATCCGCAGCGCCTTCCCCGGCGAAGTACACATAACCGGGACCATCGGTGAACTCACCCGCAACAAGAATCAAATCGCCCTCGTCGAACAAGCGCACAAGAATCCCGATATGCGCGTCGCTATCGTCGGAGAGGGCGAAGACCGCGCGATGCTCGAGCGCAGGATACGCGAATACAGTCTGCAAGACAGGGTAAAACTATTCGGATATATGCCCGCGGAAGAAGTGCTCAAAGGTTTTGACGTATTCGCTCTTCCTTCGCTCAAAGAAGGCCTCCCCTACGTCCTTCTTGAAGCCAAGCAAGCGGGTCTTCCCATAGTCGCCAACCGCGTCGGAGGCGTGGGAGAAATAGTGGATGCGAACGATATGCATGAGTTCTCTCTCGAACAGATGGTGGAGAAAACGGTCGCGCTGTACCGCTAGAGCACTCCCACAAGCTCTCTGTCGCCCCGAGAATACGCGGAAGAGGGCTTCGCGTGGCGCCGCATACCCGTGAGAATGCCGAGCCCAAAGTATTCGGTCAGCAGGTGAGACCCTCCGTAGCTCATGAAAGGAAGCGTGGTGCCCGTGATGGGAAGAAGCCCCATATTCATACCCACATGTACGACGAATTGCGCGGTGAAATAGACAGCGAGACCGACGCCAAAGAGCGTATCGAAATTGTCCGCCCCGTGGCTCGCTATCGAGAGAATGCGGATAATAAGGAGCGCAAAAAGCCCCAGACAGATGAGCACGCCGACAAAACCCCACTCCTCGGCGTACGCCGCAAAGATAAAATCTGTCTGGTATTCCGGTAAAAACTGGAGCTTCGATTGCGTGCCGTACCCGATACCCTTTCCGAGAAGCTCCCCGGAGCCGACGGCAACGGTTGACTGATATGCATTGTACCCGGCGCCCTGAATGTCGGTGAGCGGATTCAGAAAGGTGAGGACGCGCTGTTTCTGGTACGGATGAAGCCCCCACTGCCACAAGCCGCCAAGGACAATCGCGCCGAGCACCGCGAGAGTCGCCAAGTGCTTCCACGATATGCCCGCGACCAGTATCATGCCGAACCAGATCGAGAAAATAATGATTGCTGACCCGAAGTCGGGCTGGAAAAATACGAGAACGAAGAGAACGAACGCATACGCACCAGGAAGGATGATGTGCCGATAGTGCTTGATCTCGATATGGCGCCGTGCGAAGTATTTCGCGAGAAGCATCACCAAAAGGAGCTTCGCCGGGTCGGATGGCTGCACGAAAAAGAGACCCAGATTGAATCGCTCTTGTGCGCCTTTCACGATCGATCCAAACGCGAATATGAGGAGGAGCAGCGATATAATAACCGCAAAGAGGGTGCTTATGATCTGCGTGCGGCGCAAAAATCCGTACTCGGGAATACTCGCGATGAGGAAGACGATCAGTGAAAGGCATATCCAGATGATTTGTTTGTCAAAAAAAGAATTCTCCGCCGAAAAGGAACGCATGGTCACGAGTCCGAGCGTCGATATCGAAAGCGCCGCGAGAAGCAGAAACCAATCGACATGCGCAAAAGCGCGAACGCGCACCTCCGCGACCCGTTTCAATGCCGAGACCATACCAAGCTAGCGCGGAAAAGCGGGACTCACGACGGGAAGGACGTCGACGCGACCAACGTGCGCGGGAAACGGATCAGACCATGAGAAGATAAGCTCTGCGGAGTCCCCGCCATTTAGGCGTGTGAGCGCGGTTGCGGAGCCAGCGAAGGCATTACCCGCCGGATCGAAAACAACCGCAGTGAAGCCGACGTCGAATACGTCCGCGACCGACACATTCTGTGCGGTCGCAGTGATGCGCGGCGTCTTGGTATTCGAGACTTGCTTATTGCCCACGGAAATAGCGAGTGCCGCATTGTCCGCTCGTTCCCACACCAGAGGCTCAGTGAATTCAAAATACGAACGAGTCACGACGCGCGTACCGGTATCAATGCGCGATTCGAAGACAGGCGTGATGGTGCCGGGCATGAGGAAGGTCGTACCTTCCCGATCTGCCACCAGCACATTCTGCGAATCGTAGAGCGCAAAACGGTAGCGTGCGGCTTTGACACCGGCATTTTTATTCGGATTCTGTATGTACGCGGCGACACTGTACGAGCCGTCGCGTACGCGGAATGCGCGCGCCCAGAGGACCGCATGCGCCTGAAGGGAGCGTTCGTCGAGAAGAGGGCACGGACCGCCACGATCGATCGCAGTCTCTCCCTGATTTTGCACTGCATCGGTGCACGTGGGCGGAATAGTGATGTATGTGTAGAGAAGCGGGAAACCGATCACGACGACAAAAAAGAGAACGACCCCCATGATGTAGAGCGCCCGCCGTCGTGATGCCCATGACATACGGGCAATTGTACATCAAACGAAACGCCCCGCATTTCCATGCGGGGCGTTCGATGTGAGGACTTTGTCCTGGCGACTAGCTACTCTCGCCTTACGACTACCATCGCCTCAAGAGGGCTTAACTGCCGTGTTCGGAATGAGAACGGGTGTGACCCCTCCGACGAATCACCAGGACAAAATCTTCAACGAACATGTGTTGAAAACTCAATAGTGATACAAAGATTGAAGTAGAAAGAAAGCAATACGCGACTCTCACAATTCCTTTCGAGAGTTCTGTCGGATTATTAGTACACCTTGGCTTAAGGGATTACTCCCCTTCCACCGAGTGCCTATCAACGTGGTCATCTCCCACGATCCTATAACGATTCCTTATCTTGGGGTTAGTTTCCCGCTTAGATGCTTTCAGCGGTTATCAATTCCCGACATAGCTACGGGGCGGTGCATCTGGCGATGCAGCCCCCAGACCAGAGGTCAGTTCCGATCGGTCCTCTCGTACTAGACCAGAGTCCCCTCAAGAATCAACGCCTACAGCAGATTAAGACCAACCTGTCTCACGCATGTTACAACTCCGATCTTTGGTCACTTGATCAGGTTTCCACACATTACTGTGTGCATTGGACTGTAACTTAATCCGAATATTATTGGTTTCGTAAACCAATATATTTGGATCGCTAACATTCAGTCTCTACGAGCGCTCGTAAACTTCATCGATGAAGTTCACGAACTTCTCTCGGTGTTCCCCTCGCATGAGTGATTTACGAAATCACTCACCGGTCGGGATTCACCGATATGAGTTAGCTTCTCGATACATATTGCTATGTATCGCCGCCGTGATTATGTCTGCGATATTAGTGGTTTCGTAAACCACTATATCTACCTCGGGATTCAAACCGCTCAATCCCCCACTAGCAAGGTTTAACCTTGCTGTGAAATGCTGAACGGTTTGAACCCAGCTCACGTACCTCTTTAAATGGCGAACAGCCATACCTTTGGGACCTTCTCCAGCCCCGGGATGAGATGAGCCGACATCGAGGTGCCGAACTTCGCCGTCGATTTGGACTCTTAGGCGAAACCAGCCTGTTATCCCCAGAGTAACTTTTATCCGTTAATCTTCCGTTGCATCTAATGCACACGGTCGGTTCACTTTGCTCCGCTTTCGCGCCTGCTTGTCATGTACGACTCACAGTCAAGCCACCTTTTGCCAATGCACTATCGGCACGGTTTCCATTCGCGCCTAGGTGACCTTAATAGGCTCCTCCGTTACTTTTTAGGAGGACAGCGCCCCACCGAAACTGCCCATCAGGTACTGTCTCTTTCCGGTTTCTCCGGAGAGGTTAGAAATTACAGTCGTTAAGAGAGGTGTTGCATTGGCGACTCCATGAGAGCCGAAACTCTCACTTCAAAGTCTCCCTCTTACGCTACGCAGAACGCCCGTAATCCCAATACCAAATTGCAGTAAAGCTTCTGGGGTCTTTTCGTCTAGCTGCAGGAAGTCGGCATCTTCACCGACCTTGTATTTTCACCGAGCAAATCCCCGAGACAGTTCCCAACTCGTTATACCATTCGTGCGCGTCTGAACTTCATGAGTTTGACCGAAATATCCGCACGATATTTCACTCTCCCGCAATTTCTTGCGGCATTAGACTATATCTTCTTCTGAAATTATGGGTTTCGTAAACCCATATATCAGAGCCGGCGTGTTAGCGTTTGCCCGAAGCAAACACTCTAGCGTTTGCACGCTAAGTCGTTACGGGGTCAATGCTTCGATTTCTCTCGGCACGACTTCCCACGGTATTATCTTTCCATCATCGCGCCCATCCCGAGCGCTCCGGGCAAGACTCCACCGTTATAAGCCGAATTTGACTCACATCATTGCTGATGTGCGAAATCTTTCATGCGCGTCGCCGCGCAAGCTGGCAATCCAGTTACCAGACAAGGAATTTCGCTACCTTAGGACGATTTACGTCTGTTACTCTGCACAGCAATTTCGATAGCTCTGTGCAACTCTCTATGTCGCCATAGAGGTCGGACTATATCATCTCCGCTTTCGCGGAGTCCGACGTATAGTCTCTGAGGATTCTCTCAAAATCTTTCACTACATCATCCTTTTCGTATTTCCTCTTCCTGCCCTTTCCTTCATTGAGTCGTTCCCGCAATTCGACGATTTTCATAAATCCCGTGCGAGTAAGATGCTCGCCAGAATATACGATGACCGTGATTTGCTTGAACAGCTTGAAGTTTCGGATCTTGGATTCGGATTGAAAAGGAAACCGCTCAAAGAACGGAAACACCTTTTCTACGAGATCGATGTAATTCGTGACGATTAAGTAATGGACTCCATCACTTCGCTTCTGCAATCTGCCGCATTCCAAGTATTTCTTGAGAAGCAGTAAATTGCTGACATCACGCTGTGCCACATTGAACGTGAGCACCACTTGCCATTGGAGTTTATGATCCGGTCTTTGACGAAGGGAAACATTGAAGCTCCCCTCTCCGTCGCTGAATCCAGACAAATACCATCCAAGACTTGGCGGTGTGTTCATGCGTCCATTGTAACATTGATTTTGCGAGTCTTTCCTGCTGATTGTCCGCATTCCAAGATTTTCACTGCCCCTCGATTGCTCTCGGGACGAGTACTTGAAGATACTCGGAGTTTCCAGCATTTGGTCGGATTTTATAACTACAATCGCTTTATAGTTATCGCCGACATTGACCGGGGCTTATGAAGTGCCAGCAATATGCATTGCTGCATAAGACCGACCTCACTTGACCTTCCGGCATTGGTCAGGCATCACCCCCTATACTTCCTCTTACGAGTTTGCAGGGAGCTGTGTTTTTGGTAAACAGTCGATTGGGAATAATTCTCTGCGGCCCGATCTTGCGACCGGGCAGGCCTTATTCCGAAGGTACGGCCGCTTTTTTGCCGAGTTCCTTGGGGATCTCTCACTCGTTCGCCTTGGGCTACTCGCCCTGAACACCTGTGTCGGTTTGCGGTACGGTTCCCACATTGATATACGTAGAAGTTTTTCTTGGAAGCGCGCTCCTTGAGATTCTCTTCGACGAATCTCCAATTCTCCGCCGCTCTCTCGTTTACCTGCCGGATTTACCTAGCAAGCACAATCGTGCGGCGAACCCCAATCCAATAAGGGGCCTCAAGTACAGCGCTCCGTCCCTCCATCATTCAATGCGGAAGTTAGGGAATATTAACCCTATGTCCATCCAGTCCGGCATTCGCCATTCTGTTAGGACCGACTAACCCTTCGATGATCTCCATTGCGAAGGAAACCTTGTTCTTTCGGCGTGCGAGAATCTCACTCGCATTGCGGTTACTCGTGCCAACATTTTCACTTCCGTCCGCTCCAGCATGGGTCGCCCCTTTGCCTTCAGCGCGAACAGAACGCTCTCCTACCACTTATTATTCTCTTGCGAGAAAAATAAATCCGCAGTTTCGGTACCATGCTTAGCCCCGATTATTTGTGGCGCAAGATCTCTAAGTCAGTGAGCTGTTACGCTTTCTTTGAATGGTGGCTGCTTCTAAGCCAACATCCTGACTGTCGGAGAAATCTCACCTCCTTATTTGCACTGAGCATGGATTTAGGGACCTTAACTGGCGATCTGGGCTGTTTCCCTTTTGACGTACGGAGCTTCGCCCCCATCGTCTAACTGCCGCGTTCTTGACCTCTGGTATTCGGAGTTTGATAGGTCCTGCGGTCTTTCGACCTGTCGGGACCTTCCAGTGCTCTACCCCCAAAGGGAACACGCGACGCAAGCCCGAAAGCTCTTTCGGAGAGAACCAGCTATTTCCGAGTTCGGTAAGCTTTTCACTCCAACCCACA
The DNA here is from genome assembly GCA_903858755.1 of uncultured bacterium. Taxonomy (GTDB): domain Bacteria; phylum Patescibacteriota; class Minisyncoccia; order Phycocordibacterales; family UBA2100; genus UBA10103. Next base: position 10,422 of record CAIOKC010000001.1, read on the forward strand.
AGTCATCCCAAGATGTTGCACAATCTACGGGTTCGGCCCTCCATCTGTATTTCTACAAACTTCAGCCTGCTCATGGGTAGCTCACCCGGCTTCGGGTCTGATACATACGACAAGCGCGCTATTCACACTCGCTTTCGCTGCGGCTCCACCCGAAAGGGCTTAGCCAAGCCGTATGCATCAACTCGTTGGCTCATTCTTCAATAGGCACGCCGTTGCGGTGCAAGCACCGCTTCGACTCCTTGTAGACATGTGGTTTCAGTTCTATTTCACTCCCCTCACCGGGGTTCTTTTCACCTTTCCCTCACGGTACTTGTTCACTATCGATCTGAAGAAGTATGTAGCATTACCGGTTAGTCCCGGCGAATTCACCCGAGCTTTTCATGTCTCGAGATACTCAAGAACTACAGCCATAGAGATGCTTCGATTTCGTGTACGGGACTATTACCCTCTGGGGTCAGGCTTCCCAGCCTGTTCCTCTATCTCGGCATTTTTTTACTCCACCTGTTGCCAGCGCTGTAGCCTTATAACCCCCATACCCAAAAACATGCCGCCACTATCGACGATATGTTTTTGAGGCTGAGTTTGTGCTTTTCCCGTTTCGCTCGCCGCTACTAAGGGAATACCTATTGGTCTCTTTTCCTCTTGGTACTGAGATGTTTCACTTCCCAAGGTCTGCTCTTCCGAGCGTTTAGATCGGAAGTCATCGAGGATTACTCGATGGGGTTGCCCCATTCGGAAATCTCCGGATCGAAGGTTGCTTGGCACCTCCCCGAAGCTTATCGCAGCTAAACCGCGTCCTTCATCGCCTTCTTCAGTCAAGGCATCCACCACACGCCCTTACTCAGAACTCCCGCTAGGAATTCTAAGAACCGCGTATTTGCTCATTGTGTCTAGCAATGAGCTGCTTTCTGCTTATCCGCTTACAAGACGGATAAGACTTACTATCTTTTGTCCCTCGCCGCTTTCGCGGCTCGGGATTCCTGCACTCAACTCGGGAAGACACCCCTTGATCTCTCTCAGGGTAAACCGAGTTGAATGATTTGATTCTTTCACCCGCTCCCGCGCGCTTGCGCGCGCTGAAGCGGCTTCAATGTTGTATCACTATTGAGTTTTCAACGAGCAAGAAACCATATGACGCGAGAAACCCTTCGACAAGCTCAGGGTGATTCTTGGCAAGCCAAGAATCAAAAGGGCCGCTTTCGCGGCTTCCTGTGCACCGAGGAAATCCCCGATTACGGTTGCCGCTTGCAGTTCCTCATTCCGAACACCATATGTAGGCGTGAGTATAGTCGAAGGGATATGCCGTGTCAAACGTTCGGCACGTACCCTATTCGGTGGATACCGTGTGGATAAATATTCCGGCAGATGTAACGCCAACAACAAAATCGCCGCATCTTATTGTTGAGGTGATAAGTACATTTGAGGCTGAAGAATATCTGTATGAGGGCATGACGTACAATGTTGGGAATGGTGGAACA
>CAIOKC010000002.1 GCA_903858755.1 uncultured bacterium
GTCTCGATGCGCATCGAGCCGAACACCAAAGCCGATCAGGAGAAAATGGGCATGGCACTCTCGAAGCTCTCCGATGAAGACCCGACCTTCCGCATCAAGTCGGATCCCGAGACCATGGAGACGATCGTCTCCGGCATGGGCGAGCTGCATCTTGAAATCATCGTCGATCGCATGAAGCGCGAGTTTGGCGTGCAGGCATCGACCGGGAAGCCGCAGGTCGCGTATCGCGAGACCATCCAGGGTACGAGCGACGTCGAATACAAGCACATCAAGCAGACGGGCGGTCGCGGCCAGTACGGTCATGTGAAGATCCGCGTGAAGCCGCTTGAGCCGGTCGCCGAGGGCGTGAAGCTCAAGAACAACGTCGAACGCGAGGATCATTTCGAATTCATCAACAGCATCAAGGGAGGCGTGATCCCGCAGGAGTACATCCAGCCGGTGAAAAAGGGCATCAAAGAAGCGATGGAGCGCGGCATCCAGGCGGGATTCCCTGTGGTGGATATTTCCGTAGAACTCTACGATGGCTCGTACCACGACGTGGACTCCTCCGAGATCGCCTTCAAGCTTGCCGCGATCAACGCGATGCAGGAAGCGATGCAGAAAGCGAAGCCGGTCTTACTCGAGCCGATCATGAAGCTCGAGGTCGTCGTCCCCGAGAAATTCATGGGCGATGTGACGGGCATGGTGAATAGCAAGCGCGGCTCGATCGAGTCGATGGCGGAGCGCGGTCAGGCGAAGGTCGTCACCGCGAAGGTGCCGCTCTCCGAGCTTTTCGGCTTCACGACACAGCTGCGCTCCGCGACCGAAGGTCGCGGCGTGCCGAATCTCGAATTTTCCCACTACGCCATCGTGCCGGGCAATGTCGCCCAAGAGGTGATTGCTTCGAGAAAATAAAAAAGCAGACCCCGGCTCAAAGCCGGGGTCCGTCGTTATCATTTTTCTTCGTGGAGCAATTCCCACGCGCAGAAGCAGATTGCGCTCACGTGGTAGACCAGCATCAGTGCGATGATGATCCAGCCGACTACTCCCATCTGCGCGACCGCCGGCGAGAGCGGCGCAAGGCAGATCGCGCTCAGGGCGAACAGCGCGAGCGCAAAGGGGTAGTCCCGACTGGACAGTGAGAGGAACGCGAAGACGTTGATCGCGATCGTGGCACTGCCCAACAACCCGATACCCTGCGAGTCGAGCACAAACATTCGAACCTCCAGTGAGGATGTGTTGGAATCAGCTCACATTATACCACGGATCATACACACCACGCAAGGTGGCACGAAAAAGACCGGCGTGTCCGCGGCGGTCGCACACCCCCGCGGTATACTAGATACATGAAAAAGATCGCGGGTCTCACTCTCGGCATCCTCTGCCTCCTTCCTGCCGCGACCGCCGCGGACACACTCGCCGATTTGCAAGCGCAGCTGCAAAGCCTCTTCGCGCAGATCGCGACGCTGCAAAGTGAGCTCCAGCCCGCATCGACCGCGCCGGTAGCGGTAGCGCCCGCCCCTCTCCCTATCGAAAGCACCGTCTGCCCGTCGATTGCGCGCGATCTCGCGCTTGGAGCGCGCGGGAGCGATGTGGAGCAGCTACAGCGATTCCTCATCGCGCAGAAATTCCTCGCCGCGGATGCGGCGACCGGCTACTTCGGCGCGCTCACGCGGAAGGCTCTCCAAGAGTGGCAACTCAAGGCGGGCGTCGTCTCATCGGCGGATCTGCGCGCGGGATGGGGGAGGGTCGGACCGCGCACGCGCGCGGCGATCCTCACGCGCTGCAGCGGGACGGATCGTGCGTCGCAAAGCTTCGCGACGACGACCGAATCGACCAGCGGCGTTTTCACGGCGTTTCCGTATTTTGGCGCCGCGCCGTTTACCGCCGTCTTTTCCGTTTCGGTCTCGGGGAGCGACGCGAGCACGTATGTCGTCGATTTCGGCGACGGCTCTCAGGGCGTGATGGATCGCATCGCATGCGTGCAGGGGGTGGCGAGCTGTGGTCTGCGGGCGGAGCATACGTACACGCGTCCCACCGACTACATCGCCCGGCTGAGCAGGTATGAGCCGAACAGGACGGCATGCGTCGGGGCGAATTGCCCTTCCATCGCGCAAGCTCTCATCCTCGTGCGCGAGGGCGCTTCCGCATCCGCGCCGCACATCACTGCGGTCAACGGTCCAAATGCACTTTCCGCCGGCTACCTCGGTGAGTGGAGTATCGAAGCTGCGGTGCCGAATGCGACCACTACGCCGCTTCTCTATGCGATCCGATGGGGCGATGAGCTTCCCGCAAGCACGACGTTCCAATCATCTCCAGATTTCACGCATACATACCAGCGCCCCGGCACGTACTCCGCCGTCTTTATCGCCGCAAGCGCATCAAGCACCTCGCAGGTGACGAATTCCATATACGTCGGTCAGTGATGTGCATAAAGCAGCAGTCGCCGTGTCTGCCGGTGTACACTGATGGGTAATGCTTGCGATGCTCGATCTTGCGCCGCGGAAGGTATTTGCGATCGCATTTCTCTTGTGCGTCGCGACGCTTTCCGCCTCCATGCTCTCCGCGTGGGCTGGTCCCACCGCGACCGCACCCGCAGGCAATGTCGCGGCACCGATCAATGTGGGCGCGACCGATCAGGTGAAAGACGCGGGGATTTCGGTCAATTCGCTTGCCGTATTCGGCTCGCAGTATATCGAAGACAAGCTCGGCATCGGACGCGCGAGCCCCATCGTCGCGCTCGATGTCAACGGCACGTTGCGTTTGGGCAATGGCGGCGAGCAATGCCAAGCAGTCTCTGCGGGTGCGGTGCGCTACGAGAGCGCCTCGAATGCGCTTCAGTACTGCGATGGAAGCTCGTGGACATCTGTCGGCGGTGGCGGCGGGAATCTTTCTGCGATCCGCACGTTTACGTCTGGCACCAACGTCTCTTACACGCCGTCAGATGGCGTGTCGTCGATCGTGGTAGAGGTATGGGGCGGAGGAGGTGGCGGAGCTGCACACAATTATCTTGCCGGGAGCGGTGGTGGGACGTCCTGCTTTGGCACCGGCGCGACTGCGTGCGCCTCTTCTGTAGTGAGCGCGACAGGCGGCGGAGGCGGCGGGACTGGCGCATACCCGACGACGGGTGCCGGCGGATCGGGGAGTGGCGGCGATCTCAATTTGGTCGGTGGTCCCGGTGGGGCGATTAGCCAATTTATGTATGGTGAAACAAACGTAGTTGTCGGCGGGATCGGCGGCAGTGCGCCCCGTGGAGGCGGCGGCGGCGCTGGAGCTGTGTATCAGTATAATTATTTTCAAGCGCCTCACGGCAACGCGTTTGGCGGCGGCGGATCCGGAGAGGCTTCGAGTGGCGGCGGCGGTGGCGGATACGCCATGAAGCTGATCACTTCTCCGGCAGCTTCATACACATATACGATCGGCGCGGGCGGCGCGGGCGGTGGCGGGGTGTCATACTACGGATTTGCAGGAGGCTCCGGCGGGTCCGGCGGGATCGTCGTCTACGAGTACACTGAGTAAGACCCCGCCCCCTTCTGGAGGTTAGACCTCCGGAGAAGGGGCGGCTTGACGCGATGAGAGGACATAGTAATGTTGATGCATATTGATCAATGTACATGCACAGTATGACCAAAAACATACCCATTTCCAAAGCGCGAGTGAATCTCGGAGCGGTCGTGAGGGGCGTCCGTGAGAAAGGGGACATCATCGTCCTCGAGAAAGACGGCATTCCGGTCGCCTCGATCGTGGATGTCGACCTTGTGGAAGATTTGCGCGATGCGCTCGATCTGGCGGCGGCGCGGTTGAGAACCGCAAAGGATGTCCTTGTAGACTGGGACACCATCCGCGCGAAGTATGCATAGGCTGCTTCTCAAGGCATCTGCAAAGAAAGAACTGGACGAACTTCCAAAAAAGATTCGAATCAACATCGGGGCAGTCATTGACGAACTCGGTCGCATGGGTATCCATGCGAGGCATGTGAAAAAGCTGCAGCCGCCGGTTGGCGGTTTCCGCATGCGTGCTGGGGCGTATCGACTCCTGTTTGACCGCGATAAGGACATCATACTCATTCACCATATCTCAAAACGGGCAGACGCGTACTGATCGAAGACCATCACAGCCAAGCTCTGCTCTCTGAAAGTAGTACGGACAGGTTATCCAAAAGCCCCCATTGCGGACGAGGGCAGGGGGGGGATAATGGGCTCATTACGAGCCCCAACCTTTTATTCTCCATGCTGAAGAAACTCGCCGTCCCCGTTCTCTCTGCCGTCTTTCTTATTACTCCGCTTACCGCATCCGCGCAGACGATGGCGGACCTGCAGGCGCAGATCCAAGCGCTCCTCGCGCAGATCGCGACACTGCAGGCGCACCAGACGACGCCCCCGAATCCCGGACAGCCCGACGACTACGGCACCGGCTCTGCCTCCGGCAGCTCCTGCCCCAATCTCTCCATCACCATGCAGCGCGGCTCGCGCGACGCGACGACCGGCGGGCAGGTTACCGAACTCCAAGTATTTCTCGCCGACCGCTACGGTCTCAGCGAAGAGGACGTCGTCACGGGCTTCTTCGGCAAGACGACGCACGCCTACGTCGTCCGCTTCCAGCAAGAGACGAATCTCCCGACCTTCGGCATCGTGGGTCAGCTCACGCGGGCGAAGATAGTGGAAGTGTGCGGCAGTCTTCCTCCGCAGCCGCAACAACCGGTCGCTACGCTATCCGCTTCTCCAACTTCTGGTCCGGCGCCGCTCGAGGTTTATTTCCAAGGAAACGGCTCGGTTTTGACTAGCGACGCATACATTAGTTTCGGTGATGGAATGAACGGAGGCGACCGGTCCCTCAACGTCTACCACGTATATCAAAATCCCGGCACATATACCGCGGTATTGCACAAGAGCAAAGCAACACCAGAGGTCGTCGCCACTGCGACGATTACGGTCACTGAAAAAGGCGGTGCGCGGACATCGTGCGCGTATCGGTCCAATAGCTCCGGTATTCCAAACGGCACCGTAATCGCCGCAGATGCCAGCTTCGGGGAATGCCTCCGTCAATGCACGACAAATCGCAACGAAAAGTACGGACTCGCTGACTCTGGTCTGTGCATCTATACTGACCGATTCGGTACTGAGACCACAGCGGTCGTGTCGTCGGGCACTCCCGTGCAAACAAGCCCGGTCGTCATCGATGCATTCACCGCCTCGCCGGATTCCATTGCGAAAGGACAGTCGATAAAGTTGTCGTGGAGTTCAAATCTCTCGGATACCGACATCAATTACTGGGGTGGCTTCTGCAACATTGAAGCAGTGACTTCTGACAATCGCACGATACAAGTACATAACGGGGCTTCTGGGAGCGGGTACGTCTACTACACCCCGGATTCAACGGCGACATACACTCTCCTTTGCTCGTCAGACGGCAAGGACGGTTCGCCAATGGCGAAAAGAAAAGTGACCGTTACTGTCACCCAGGCATCAGCGTCGAGCACTGGGAGCGCGGTATCCGCAGGCTCGCAGCCGACGAATGGTTTTGCGACGTTGAATCCGCTCAGCAAGGGCAGTGGAGCCACTTTAACTAAAGGCAATCTAACCTTTTCCATAACCACAAGCGGTGGTCTTACATTCGCTCCATTCGGAATTACCAGCGGAAAATGGTATTGGGAAATGTGGTCGGGGAACGCGCTCGTGCTTACCGGCCTCATCGGATACGACGTTTCTGTATCCCAATACGTAGGTCAATCTGCTCGAAGTTGGTCATACGGATCTTCTAATGGTAATAAAAACAACAACGGCTCAAGCGTTCCTTGGGGTAATACCTACGGAACCAACGATGTTATCGGTGTCGCTTTTGACGCAGATAGTGGCAAGCTATGGTTTTCAAAGAACGGAGTGTGGCAAGCGAGCGGCGATCCGACCGCCGGTACCAATCCGGCCTTCTCAACCGGACTGACCAGCGGACCCTATTTCCCTGCGGCATCTGACAACACAGGCGGTACAGCGACTGGTTCGTTCAATTTCGGGCAAGGTGGTACCACGACTGTTACCTACGACTCCGCATCCGGCGGATACTTCAAATACACCCCGCCCTCCGGCTACAAGGCGCTCTCGACCGCGAACCTGCCGACGCCCGCGATAAATGGTAATACGGGTCCGCTGGGAACACTCTCGGTGTCGACTGACTCCTCGAGCCCGGCATATCAGGTCGTCGCTGGCGGAACAACGGGAGTAACGCTCGGTGCGTTCAGGTTCTCAGCAGGCGGCGAGAGCATCCGGCTCGAACGCATCGGTTTTTATTTGAATTATTTGAATGGCGTATATCCGACTGTATATCCGACGGACATCGTACAGTTGAAGTTGTACGATGGAACCACGCAGATCGGGACAGCCCTATTCATAGCCGATCAATATGCAACGTTCTCGACACTTAGCTCGCCAGTCACTATCGCAAAAGACACCTCAAAAATAATCACGGTAAAAGCAGATATCGCGCAGATTGGGGCGGGACAACCCGGTCATGCCGGCAGCCTCATTCAGATCGGTGTGCAATCTTGCTCTGACGAATCGTGCAAAGACGGTACGGGATATGGTACAGGTCTCTCGTCCGGACTTCGCATCAATCAGACTGGTGTTACATCACTACCTGCAGGCGTGCGCATATCCAGTCCCATATCTCTAACTCCCTCCACCGGTTCGGCGACTCAAGCTGCGAGTACGCTCAGTCCTACGGATAAGGGCTCCGGTATCACGCTCTCGAACGGGAACTACTCCTTCAGCCAGGGCACGAAGCACACCATGGGCCGCGCGTCTTTTGGCGCGCCGTTCGGTAAATGGTATTGGGAAGTCGAGGCGAACAGCGAGTCTTTGATCGGATGGGCAACACAGAGTGCCGGTCTCGAGAATTTCCTCGGCAACGACCAGTATGGCTGGGGGTACTTCAGCAACGGTCGCGTGTACCATAACGTCCAACTACTCGGATACAGTGCCCCGGCCGCTGACTGGTCGCCTTGGGTCAGCGGGGATACTCTCGGATTCGCGTACGACGGCGCCACGAACTCCATGACCGTCTACAAAAACAATGTACTCCAAGGAACCATCACCGGATTGTCTGCCGATTTGTCCGATGCGATCTACCCCGCATACGGTCGGGGGGCAGGCAGCGGCACCTTCTACTTCGGGCAGGAGGGCGCAGGGCGGACCTTCTATCCATCCGCCGGAGGGTATTTCAAATACGCGCCGCCGTCAGGATTCCAAATGCTCGGGGGAAGATTGACGACGGCCGCGTCGGGGAAAACTGCACAGCTCGCAAACGCGCTCACGGCGCTCGAGTCGGCGCTGCAGACGCTTCTCGGCAAACTGAAACTCCCCGCATTTTAGCGAAGCACGCGTCGTCGAACGCGGAAAAATGTTCCGGGGCAGGCGTGTTATACTGTCGGCATGAAGAAGAGTCGGATGAAGGCGATTGTTTGGAAAGAGGGCGAATATCATGTCGCTCAGCTTTTGAGTGCCGACGTGTCGAGTTTCGGCTCCAGCAAGCGCGAAGCACTCGCGAATCTGCGAGAGGCTGCGGAACTCTATTTTGAAGACGCGTCTTTGCGGGATGTTCGCAATGTAGAGTCTCCCGAGATCGTTACGACGGACATCGTGCATGCCTAAACGGCCGTCGTCCGCCGGCATCGTGCGGACACTTGTGCGGCACGGGTTTGTGTTTGTTTCTCAAAAAGGCAGCCACGAAAAATACAGGAGGATTTCCAATCGCGTTCATACCGTGATTGTTCCGGCAGGTCGCAAAGAAGTTCCTATCGGCACTTTTCTGTCGATTGTGCGGCAATCTGGACTGAGCCGCGAAGATTTTCTTTGATATGCCACCAAGTGCCAAGGGCGCCCTTGGCACATTCTTTGCGAGTTGAAACAAACGACGCGGTGATATGATATATCATATCACCGCGTCGCAAGGAGTCCGCGCTTGCGCGGCGAGTCAGCGTTCCTGCGGCTCGTCTTTGTTGAAGAGAAACGTGTCGGACGGGAAATAACTCTCGACGAGAGTCCGGGCAGCCTCAAGGCGCTGCTTGAAGTCGTCGTACCCGATATCGGCAATGCCGCGCGAAAAAAGGGAGTCGCGCAGGTTGTGAAGCGCCTGCGCCGAGTGGGTGAAAGAGGAGCGCTTTTGCTCGTCGAGAGCGTCCGCGCCCGTACGCTCCAGGATCGCCTGCACCTTGTGCGAAAGGTCTTCGATCATGGCGGCGAGCTCTTTCTTCTTGTCGAGATCGTCCCGGCTTTTCTCGAAGGCGAGAATCTTCGCGCCCGGTCCTTCATGCCCCTTCATTCCCATACGGCAATCGTAGCATCTCCAGAGCGCAGGGTGGAACTCGGAGGAAGTACAAAAAGTTGACGCATGGTTCGATTCTGCTAGTATATTCCCACGCACGCTCTGTGCGTATTCTTTTGCCAGAAATCTCCTTCGTGCGGCGTAGCGAACCGCTTCAAACGAGGACAGGGAAGGCAGGGGATGCCGGAGCACCCTTAAAGCGTTGGCGTTCGTACGTATTATCAGAGGTCGCTACTTAGTCGCTAGCGGCTGATTATTAAAAACCAGTAGTTATGGCAGCAGAAGAATTCAATCGTACAAAGCCGCACGTCAACGTCGGTACGATCGGGCACGTCGACCACGGCAAGACCACTCTTACCGCGGCGATCTTGAACGTCCTCTCGAAGGCGGGCAACGGCTACGGCGCATCCGTGAAAGGCGTCGACGACATCGACAAGGCGCCTGAGGAGAAAGCGCGCGGCATCACGATTTCGCTCTCGCACTCCGAGTACGAGACGCCGTCGCGCCACTACGCGCACGTCGATGCTCCCGGACACGCGGACTACATTAAGAACATGATCACGGGTGCCGCCCAGATGGACGGCGCGATCCTCGTCGTCGCCGCGACGGACGGCGTGATGCCGCAGACTCGCGAGCACATCTTGCTCGCGAAGCAGGTCGGCGTTCCGAAGATCGTCGTCTTCTTGAACAAGGTGGACATGGTCGACGACAAAGATCTCGTCGAGCTCGTCGAGGAGGAGGTCCGCGAGCTTCTCGACAAGCAGGGCTTCGATGGCAAGAATGCGCCGGTCATCCGCGGTTCTGGTCTCAAAGCGCTCGAGAATCCAGCGCCGGGCAACGAATGGAGCGACAAGGTCATGGAGCTCGTGAAGGCGCTCGATGAGTACATCCCGGAGCCTGTCCGCGAGCTCGACAAGCCGTTCCTTATGGCGATCGAAGACGTGTTCTCGATCGAAGGACGCGGCACCGTCGTCACCGGTCGTATCGACCGCGGCGTCGTGAAGGTCGGTGAGGAAGTCGAGATCGTCGGTATCAAGGATACGGCGAAGACGACGGTCACCGGCGTCGAAATGTTCAACAAATCACTGCAGCAGGGTCAGGCAGGCGACAACGCGGGCATTCTCCTCCGCGGTACGAAGAAAGAAGATGTGCACCGCGGTCAGATCTTGGCGAAGCCGGGCTCTGTGAAGCCGCACACCGAATTCGAGGCGGAGGTGTACATCCTCACCAAGGAGGAAGGTGGTCGCCACACGCCGTTCTTCTCGGGCTACAAGCCGCAGTTCTACGTCCGCACCACGGACGTGACGGGCGAGGTGACGCTCAAGGAGGGCGTCGAGATGGTGATGCCGGGCGACACCGTGACCTTCAAGGTCAAGCTCGTCGCACCGATCGCGATGGAAGAGCAGATGCGTTTCGCTATCCGCGAGGGTGGCAAGACGGTCGGCGCGGGCGTCGTGACGAAAATCAACGCGTAATTCTCTCCGATATTTCGCACAGAAAACCCCGCCGCAAGGCGGGGTTTTCTTGTATGCGGGAGTGGGAGGAGGCAAAAACGCATCGTGGTATACTCGGCGCATGAAGAAGGGGAAGCGCAAGGTAAAGAATGAATTGTCCGAGGTCCTGGAGATCGTCAATTACCTCAAGGACAATATGGCGACCAAGGGCGAAATGAACGAACGATTCGCCGAGGTGTGCGAGGAGGGTGCCACGAAGCGAGACATGGTCAGCGGCTTCTTGCGAATCGAAGAGAGGTTGTCCTCGATGGAGCAAGAGCTCAAAGACATCAAACGTCGTCTTGTGGTGCTTGAGGATAAATTCAAGAAGCACCGCACCGTCACCAAAAGTGAACTCGACGATCTGTGGCGGCGTGTGATCGCGATCGAAAAACAGCTCAAAATGCGCCGATAGAGGTACCAGCCGCGATATTGCATTTTCTTGAGGGATGGTGCATACTCTTCGGGTTCTATGACAGCGGAATCTGGAGTCAAAAAGGCACGGGCACCCCGCGCCAAATCTGCCAAGTCGGCAGGTGACTCTGCCGCTGCCGCCCCCGATTCGACAAGCTCACGACAAGCTCGCTCGAAGAAATCAGATGCCTCGCATCGCCTCCGCATCAAGGTGCGCGCGTACGAGCACGCTATCCTCGACGCGTCCGTGAAGCAGATCATCGACACGGCGGCTCGCTACAACGCGACCGTCGTCGGTCCTGTCCCGCTTCCTATCGATATCAAGAAATACACGGTCAATCGCGCAGCATTTATCGACAAGGATTCCCGCGAGCAATTCGAGATGCGCATCCATAAGCGCATGATCGACATCCTCAATCCGGAAGGGAAGGTCATCGAAGCGCTCACCAATATCGATCTGCCTTCAGGCGTTTCTATCGACGTGAAGATGATGTAATCGGGCGCTTCTTGCTGCCTCTCGCTTCGCCTCGGTCCCGCAAGGGACATCGGCGGGGAGTTTGGTACTATAGGGGAGTCATGGTCGTACATATCGTCAAAGACAAGATCTCCCGACGCGAATTGCAAGAGATCGCAAACGAACGCTTCGGGGATTTGGTGAAAGCGGTGGTGGATGTCAAGCTGGGCATTCTCGCGCTTGGAGCAGAATTGCATGCGGACGCGGAGGCGGAGCTTATCGATAAAGAGGGATCGCACCGCGAAGATGTGTGGGGCATCAACCTGTATCCTGCTGAGCAAGGAGAGGGTCTCCTCGAGTTCGATTCGA
>CAIOKC010000003.1 GCA_903858755.1 uncultured bacterium
ATGGCTGGCATGGGGTCGGATACGGTGCAGCGGGTCAAAGATAAGCTTTCTATCGTCGACGTGGTGTCGCAGTACGTGAAGCTCGAGCGATCGGGCGCCTCTTTGCGCGCACGCTGCCCATTTCACGCGGAAAAGACCCCGTCGTTTTTCGTGTCTCCCGATCGCGGCACCTACCACTGCTTCGGATGCAATGTGGGCGGAGATATTTTCTCATTCGTCGAGCAGATAGAAGGGCTGGATTTTAAGGGCGCGCTCAAGATCCTTGCGGAGAAGGCGGGCGTCCCCCTCGAGTACGCTCGCGGCGCGAAGCAAGATACGGATCAACGCGATCGGCTCTTCGAACTTCTCGAAGCCGCGACCATTTTCTATACATCGAAGCTGAGCGACACTGCCAAGAGCTACTTGAAAGAGAGGGGGATTACGGACGCGACGATACAGGAATTCCGCTTGGGATGGGCGGGGAATGAGTGGAGCGCACTCTCGGATTATCTTAGAGCCAAGAAATTCACCGACAAAGAAGCGATTGATGCGGGCGTCGCGAAAAGCCGCTCGACTTCACTCACGGCAGGGAGTGAATGGGGGAATCTCACCGACAAATTCAGGAATCGCATCATCTTCCCTATCGCGGATTCTGCAGGTCGCGTCGTGGGATTCTCCGGTCGCATCTTTGGCGAACACGCCTCGCCGGAAGCGCCCAAGTACTTGAATTCACCGGAGACTCCCCTCTTCCACAAATCGAAAATCTTGTACGGCTTCGATAGGGCGAAGCTCGCAATCCGCAAGCACAATTGCGCGGTCTTGGTGGAAGGGCAAATGGATTTACTTGCGTCGCATCAGGCGGGATGGGGAAATACGGTCGCGGTATCGGGCACTGCGTTCACGCCGGAGCACGCGGCGCTCATCCGAAGAATGACCGACAATCTCGTCATCGCGCTCGATGCGGACGAAGCGGGGATCAAAGCCGCGGGGCGCGCCGCCCGCGCCGCGCTCCAGGGCGGACTCAATGTGAAGGTAGCACGATTGCCGACCGGGCTTGATCCGGCGGATCTGATACTGAAAGAGGGGAAGGAAGCGTGGAGCGCGGCGATACGCGACTCGAAAGACATCATCTCATTTTTGCTCGATGTCTTGGAAGAGCACTCCAAAGATGCGGGCGGCTTCCGCCGCATGGTCGAAGCGGTCGTCCTGCCTTTTCTTGCCGACGTACAATCGCCGATCGCGCGCGAGCAGTACATGCGAGAAGTCGCAAAGCGCCTCGGGGTATCCGAGTCCGCGGTGAGCGAAGCGTATGCGAAAGTCCCGACCATTGACCGACCAGCACAGGTCGAGCACCCTAAGAAGACCGCGTCATCAGATAGAGATCGTCAGGCGTTTTCCCTGCTGCTATGGCAAAAGACGCTCGCGAAGTCCGCGCTTGATGTCGACGCGTTCGAGAGAAGGCTTGAAGATGCTATCGGGAAGGATGCGCTCGGTGCGCTGGAGCGAATCCCGGATCACGAACAAGAGTCGCTTCGTTTCGCTGCCGAGAATTTGTATGGCAAGAGCTCGAATCTGAAAGCCGAGGTCGAGACGCTTTTGCGCGTCCTCCTCGAGGATCGCCTCCGCCGGGAGCTCTCCGAGGTGGGTGGTGCGCTCAAGAGGGCTGAAAGTGCCGGGGATGAAGCCGAAATCGACCGCCTGACAGCTGTGAATAAGGTGTTGACAAATCGGATTGCAGAATTACACGCATTAGGGTAAAGTGAGCCGCTCGGTCTGGCGACCTTCGGATTTCTAAGGAATTGAGGGTTCAAACGGCTTGGACCACATATATACATGCTCATCCCCGGAGCGGGGGATGCGTTTCTGCGCGCGGTTTCCAATATGGCGAAATCAAAGAACAAAAAAAAGCATACAGCAAAGAAATCTTCCAAGAAGGTTGTTCGGCGTGCAAGAAAGCCGATCAAAAAGATCGCGAAGAAAAAATACAAGCAGAAGCGCGCAGTGAAAAAAGCTGCCGGTAAGCCGGTAGGAAAAGCCGCGAAAAAGCAGAAATCGCTCATTGTCGGTAAGCAGCAAGGCAAAGTGGACGCGCTTATCACACTCGGTCGCGAGCGCGGCTACGTCACCTACGATGAGATCTTGCGCGAGTTTCCTACGATCGAAGACAACGTCCTTCTGCTCGAAGAGATGTACGAGCGTTTCTCGACCGCCGGCATCGACGTCTTGGAAGGCGGCGGCATGCTCGAAGATTCCGGTGCGGATTCGATTCTCACGAGTAAAAAGCTGCATAATCGCCGTGCGGACGCCTCGTATGATTCGGTGCAGATGTATCTCCGCGAGATCGGTCAGTACCCGCTTTTGAATGGCAATCAGGAAAAAGAACTGGCAAAGCGCATCGTCGCTGGCGACGACGAGGCACGCTCCATCCTTGCGCGTTCCAATCTTCGCCTTGTCGTCTCCATTGCAAAGAAATACGTCAATCGCTCGCCTGACCTCACGCTCCTTGATCTCATCCAGGAAGGCAATCTTGGTCTTTTCAAGGCGGTCGACAAATTCGACTACACCAAAGGATACAAATTCTCGACCTACGCGACATGGTGGATTCGCCAAGCAATCACCCGCGCACTCGCCGACCAGTCCCGCACGATCCGCATCCCCGTCCATATGGTGGAAACTATCGCGAAATACAAGCAGAAGGTGCGCGAACTCTCGCAGCACCTCGGTCGCGACCCTCTCCCGGAAGAAATAGCGGCGGAGATGGGCATCGAGGTCGACAAAATCTATACCATCCAGAAAATCAATCAGGACACCGTCTCGCTTGAGAGTCCTGTGGGCGAGGACGACGACGAGCGTTCGACTCTCGGCTCTTTCATCGCCGACGACACGATCGCGAGCCCGGACATGGACGCTTCGCGGAGAATCCTCAATGAGCAGATGACGGAAATCCTCGACGAGCTTTCGCCCAAGGAGCGCAAGATTCTCGAAATGCGCAACGGTCTTACCGAAGAGGGGATCTGCTACACGCTTGAAGAAGTGGGTCGGGAATTCGGCGTCACCCGCGAGCGCATTCGCCAGATCGAGGCGAAGGCTTTGGAGAGAATCAGATTTCACGAAAGAGCAAAACAGCTCAGGAGCTATTAATATCGACGGCTGCACGACGTTATCGACATCCGACGTCGATAACGTTTCTTATTCAAATCGTATCGCGATGTATCGACATCCGACGTCGATAAACCTAGTTTATCAAATGAAACGACCGGGCTTGTGAGCCCGGTCGGTATTCATCAGAACTCGCCTGGTTCGAAAAAGATCGAGCCGAAAACGCCGAGTGCTGCACCGATTTTGTAGGGATTCTCGGTGAATGTTTGGGTCACCGTGTCGGCAACTCCGCCGACCACTGCAGCTCCGACTAAAGCGCAACCCACGGTCCACCGGATGTGGAGGAGGAGCAAGTGTCTTTGCGCTCGGTTAGGTTTCATGGCGTGTACCTCCTGCGCAGATTTTACACCTTGTATTCGACTTCCACTAACTTACAAGCTTACAAGGCTTAGCCTCGTAGGAGCGCGCCTTAGTCGAGGTGCCGATGGAAGAGGAGATCGTATGCTCCGACGACTAGCACGGCGGCGGTCGATACCCATAGGAAGTGGGTGTTGCTGGCATATTGCCCGATTTTCACGAGAGGCGGGAATATCCCTTGGAGCTGGTTGCTGAAGAAACAAAGTGCGTATGCGATGAATACGAGACGACCGAGCGTCACGACGAGTTGGATTGCAAACATATAATCCTCCAATCTAGCTCTCTTGATACTACTGTACCACCGCATGAAAGTACAGCCGGGCGCTCACGCGCCCGGCTGCCGCGCTTCTCTGGATTTGAAGGCATCAGCGTGTGCCTTGAGTATCCTATTGCCGAGTCCAACGATCTCCCGCCACTGCTCAAGGTTGACACGCAGTACCCCAATCATTGTGGGAAATGCATCAGGGTCTTCGGGTCGGTCAAACAGGAGGATGGATAGGCATGCTTTTTCAGCATCGCCCATCACATACGCTGTTGGATCGATCTTCTTATTGAAGAGGTCAAGATCGGGACATTCCATTTTGAAGTTCTTCATCTCTCTCTTGAGAGATTCGAGGGCGCGCTTGTCCCTCTCCTTCGCGAAGTCGATGACGGCGTCGTCCATGAGGGCATCTACTCCTTTCTCATTGCACCTTACACCACTCGATACACCGTGTCCATATTCTTACTTTTATCGATTTATCAACGTTCGACGTCGATAACGTGAACGCGTCGATAAAATGCATTCGATACGATTTGCCGCTTATCGACATCCGACGTCGATAAACCTAGTTTATGCAAATGAAACGACCGGGCTTGTGAGCCCGGTCGGTTGTTCGGTGATGAGATCAGAAGATCGTCGGTCGGAAAGGGCGGTGGTGGCGGCACGCGGAGGCGGGACGGTGTCTGCGCACGAACATGCGGATCGTGTGCCTCTGATACTCGTCGAGTTTATCTCTGTCGTACGACCACGAACAGCAGCCCTCCTCCTTTTCGACGGGTGCAGGCGTGTCGGCGTCCAATCAGATTCTCCTTTTCAGCAGCCGATGTCGTTGGTCTCGTCCTTCGCCTTGGCGATTTTCGCCCGGCGTTCGTCCGCGGTGTTGTTCATCGGTTCCTCTCTGTTTGTGGCGTAACTGCGCGCATCCTATACCGGCGTTCCCTCTTTGTCCAAGAGAAAACGCCCCGCGGTATACTGCGGATATGAAGCGCACGGCGGGAAAAGGGAAAAAGAGAAAGGCGAAATCCCCCATCCAGCACTGGAGCCACTCGTCGCTCATGGCGTACCTCAGGAATCCTCTCGCGTGGCACAAGCGGTATGTCGAGAAAATCTACGACACCCCTTCTTCTCCTGCCGGCGTCATCGGGCGGGCGGCGCACGTGGCGCTGCAGCATTTCTACGGCGGTATCGGGAAGGAAGGGGCGATCGAGATCGGACTCGAGCATCTGCGCGAAGTGCCGGATTTCGAAATCAACTTCGGCAAAGCAAAAAGCCGCAGCGCGCAAAAGAAAAAGCGCGCGGCGATGGAGCGCGAGTATCTCCAAGCTATTTCTTTCTACCTTGAGCGCCCGCCGAGATACGATGTGCTCGGCGTCGAGGTGCGGGCGATTGCCGAGGTGGAAGGGCTCGCGCTCCCCATTAAGGCTGTCTCCGATCTCGTTGTGCGTTCGAAAACGGACAAAGAGTCCGTCGACATCGTGGATCATAAGTTTGTTGATTCATTCAGCGCCCGTGGCGCGCAGAAAACCCTCTTCATCGTGCAGGCGATATTCAATTACTACACGATTCGCGAGACGTACAAAAAGCCCGTACGACGCTTCATCTTGCATGAATGCAAAAAGCGCAAGAATGCCGATGGCTCTCCTCAGATGAAGCGGTACGTCATTCACTTCGACGATCGCACGGAAGATTTCGCCGTTTTCCGCCGGCTTATCAACGACGCTACCGCGGATATCATGCGGCGTCGCGTGTTTCTCCCCAATCCATCGGACTTATTCGAGGGCGAGAATTCTTTCGATATCTACCGGCTCGGTCTGCATGAAGATGGTGATACCGAAGCATGAAATAGTGTGGATAAAATGCCCAAGTAGGCGAACGCATGCTAGGCTTTCATATATATGCGACCGGAGCTCTCGGTACCTCATTCGCTTGTGCGGATGCTCGCGGCTGGTCTTCTTGCCCTTGGGGCGGTCCTCGGGCTCGCGTATCTCATCCTCTTTACCTGGCAAAGAATCTCGCCGCGGATCGAGGATTCTGCGGCGGCAAAAACCGAGCAGGAGAAGCTCGATATCTTGGCCGGTCTCGCGGGCACCACGTCTCTTTCCACGCAGGAGCGGGCGGCGATGCTCGAGACGATGTCGGGTGATTCACGCGTGAGCGAGGAGGAGAAAGCCTCCATCCTTGAGGGGCTTCGCAAAAAATGAGTATGTCGCTTCGTACAACACTCCCCTTGGTCGCCGCGCTCGTGCTCGCTGCATCGCTCGTGGGAGCGGCTCTCTTCGCGCATCCTTCCGCATCTCGAGCCGAAGTCTCCAGTCCTACCGCGCGCGCCATCACTGGGTGGGCATGGAGCGATACTATCGGCTGGATCAGCTTAAGCTGCGAGAGCGACGACACGTGCGATACGAGCAATTACGGGCTCGAGATTGAATCAAGCGGGAGTCTTGCCGGATACGCGTGGAGCGACAATGTGGGGTGGATCTCCGCCGAGAATGGAGATCTCACAGGGTGTCCCGAGGCGCCGTGCGTCGCCGAAATGAGCGGGAGCTCGATGAGCGGCTGGCTCAAGGCGCTCTCCGCGGAAGATTCGCAGAGCGGCGGATGGGACGGTTTCATTAGCCTCGGCGGTTCGGGATACGGTCCGGGCCTCACGGGCGGCATTTTTTCCGGCTATTCGTGGGGCGACATGAATGTCGGCTGGGTCGACTGGTCGCTCGCTACCACGGAATACACGCCCTGTGTCTCGCAAAATGTCTGCAGCGGCAACAACGTCGTCGACAGCTGTACTGATGAGGTAGTGCAGGCGTGCACAGGCGGACTCCTGTGTTCCGCCGGCGCGTGTATCGAGCCGCTTCCTCCTGCCGCCGCCGCGTTCGGAAATTTCAGCGGTCATCTTACGGCAAGACCATCGCTCGTACGCGTGGGGGATACCACGAAGATCTATTGGAATATCGAGAACGTCGTCGACTCTTCGTGCTCCGTGGAGGGGACGAATGGCGATTCCTGGAGCGGATCTGCTTTCTCGGGTACAGCAGGGAAGACAACGAATCAGATCATGTCGCACACCGTCTTCACTCTCATGTGTACGGGCGTCGACAGCTCGACGTTTACCGAGACGGCGACCGTCAGTATCATCCCCGTCTTCCAAGAACAGTAGTATGCACACACGTTCGCTCAAGAATATGTTTGCGCTCGCGCTTGTCCTCGCCGCGTGCTTGCTCTTCGCGTCGCTCCTCTCCGCGTGGAGCGGTCCTACGGCGACCGCGCCTGCCGGCAACGTCCCTGCGCCCATCAAT
>CAIOKC010000004.1 GCA_903858755.1 uncultured bacterium
CACCTTCTTCGCGGAGCCGTTTCTCGTATTCTTCCCACGCGATTGCGATCGCGCGCTCCCTGAAATTGCTCGCCTGCTCGGTGTACTCTTCGACGCGCGTCCCCTCACCCTTTTCGCGCGAAAGCGCTGCGAGCACCGCGCGCGCGGGCATTGATTCGTTGCCGAGGCGCTCGAGGATTTTTTTGAGTGCGCGGGTGGAGTCGTCGCGGTCCCAGATGACGAAGCGCGCCGGTATCCCGGCTTTCTGGTGGAACTCTCGGAGCAGCCGGACTCCGAGCGAGTGAAATGTCGTGACAAGCGGAGTGCCGCGACCAGGGGGGACGAGTTGCAGGACGCGTTCGCGCATCTCCCCCGCTGCTTTATTCGTAAACGTGACCGCGAGGATATGGCGGGCGGGCACCCCGGTCTCTATGAGTTGCGCAATGCGATGAGTTATGGTCTTAGTCTTTCCTGCGCCGGCACCAGCGACGATTAGAAGAGGACCTTCTCCGTGCATGACAGCCTCTTTTTGGCGAGGATTCAAGCCGTTTTTATCGTTCACCCACGAACTATAGCATATGCGCGCAAAATATTGACAGAATAGCTATCCACCAGTGAAATATAGTATGAATTGAAGCTTTACACCCCCTGAAGGTAGGATGAATCTCGACGGTGGCACTACCGTATTCACCAGAGGTTGATTCTCCAAGATAGTGAGATTCTGAGCCATCTTTCCGCTATTCCATCGTGCCGTCGCTCAAAATAAGGCTTATAACCTGGTTACAAAAGGACTCTTGCGCGGGCTTGGCACGCTCCCGCAGGATGAAAGAGACGTCATCTAAAACCGCCCGGGCGGTCCGCCTCGGCTGCACGCCGGTCAGGCGAGTCGCGTCTCTCATATCTCTTCTCGTCGTCGTCGGGGCGCTTTTCCCCGCGAGCGCCGAAGCGGGCGTGTGGAGCACCATCATGGCATCTCTTAAAGGCGATCAGGCTGAGGTCGCAGCACCCGGCGGCAATGTGCAAACCATGTCGCTGCTTAAGCCGGCGACCAACATAGATCCAACGGCGGGGCGGGGCGGTGGGGATATCGTCATCGTGGACGACTCGGCGCTCCTTCCGGAAGAAGGTCCTTCCGGCACGATCGCCGACATTGAGAAGCCGAAGAACGGCACGATCAGCACGTACGTGGTGCGCCCGGGCGACACGCTCTCCGGCATAGCGAAACTCTTCGGAGTCTCGCCAAATACGATTCTGTGGGCAAACGACATGCCGCGCGGATCCTCCTTGAAGGTCGGTCAGGTACTCACGATACTTCCGGTGACGGGCGTGAAATATACGGTGAAAAAAGGAGATACGCTCGCTTCGATCGCGAAGAAATTCGGAGGAGATTCGACCGAGATCGCGAATTACAACGGCATCGACGGCTCGCTGAGTGCTGGTGTCGAGATCATTATTCCCGACGGCGAGGTCGCGGCGGTCGCCTCGGCGAAATCAGGCTCCGCGCCTCGCTCGGCGAGCCCGCAGGGGACGGCAACCGCGATCGGCTACTACCTCCGACCGATCGTCGGCGGCGTGCGCACGCAGGGAATCCATGGATACAACGGCATCGATATCGCCGCGCCCGTCGGCACGCCGGTGCTCGCGTCCGCTGCCGGTACCGTCATTGTCGCGAAAGAGGGCGGATGGAACGGCGGCTATGGAAGCTATGTCGTCATAGAGCACGATAACGGATCGCAGACGCTCTACTCGCACGAATCGAGCGTCGTCGTCTTCGTGGGGCAGACGGTGGTGCAAGGACAGGTCATCGGATACGTGGGCGCGAGCGGGAAAGCGACCGGACCGCACGTCCACTTCGAGATCCGCAACGGCATCAGGAATCCGTTTTAAACCCGTATGGACATCAATCTCATCAGGGCGGTACTGTTGTTCGTGCGCACGTTTATTTCCTAGCGCTCACTTCCCTCAAAGCTCGCGCTGCCGGTACTGCAGCGCTTCGAGCATGTGCGGCGGCTCAATCGCATCGGATTCGGCGAGGTCTGCGATGGTGCGCGCGAGCTTGATCGTGCGGTGGTAGCCGCGCGGGGAGAGCTTCATCTGACGCGCCGCTGTCTGCAGCGTACCCTCGGCTTTCTCGGTAAGCTTCGCAAGCGATTCTATCTCCTTCGGTCCCATGTCGGCGTTCGTTGAGATGCCGTCTGCGCCGGCGAATCGTTGGCGCTGGCGCGCCCGCGCGTGTGCCACGTGCGCGCGGGCGCGCCCCGTTTCTCCCGAGGCTTTCTTTGTTTGCGTCGACAGCGCCTCCGGCGGCATTTCGCCCACCGAGACCCACATGTCGATGCGGTCGGCGACGGGTCCCGATATCTTTCGGCGGTATTTTTCTACGAGGTGAGGCATGCAGCGGCACCGAGCCGTGCCCCAGAATCCGCATGGGCAGGGATTGAGCGCGGCGATGAGCATGAAATTCGCGGGAAAAACCGCCGATCCTTTTGCGCGCGCGATCGAGACGACGCGATCTTCGAGGGGTTCGCGCAGCGCGTTGATGACGTCGCGATGAAACTCAGGAAATTCGTCGACAAAAAGGACGCCGCGGTGCGCGAGCGTCGCCTCGCCGGGGCGGATCCCCGAAGATCCTCCACCGATCAGCGCCGCGTAGGAAGACGTGTGATGCGGTGAGCGGAACGGCGGGCGGAAGATCGCGCCACCGCTCAGTATTCCCGAGAGCGAGTGGATCGTCGTCACCTCGATCATCTCCTCTTCCGAGAGATCCGGAAGAATCGAAGCGGTGGCGCGCGCGAGGAGCGTCTTTCCCGTCCCCGGCGGTCCATGGAGCGCGATATTGTGTCCGCCGGAGGCTGCGATGATGAGTCCGCGCTTGGCACTCTCTTGCCCGCGGATCTCGTCGAGCGCCGCGTCGTCAGCGTCGCGCGCGTGCGCGCTCGGCTTTTGCGCGATTCGCGCGCGCGACTTTCCTGCCAGGGATTTGAGGACTTCCTCGAGAGAGGACACGCCGTGGATTCTCAGACCCGAGATGAGGGACGCCTCCGCGACGTTGTGTTCCGGGACGTAGAGATCGGTGAATCCTGCGGCACGCGCCGCCGTCGCGATCGAGAGCGCGCCGAGTATGCTCCGGATTTCTCCGTTCAGCGCGAGCTCTCCCGCGAAAAGCTTGCCGGTCGGGTCGAAGGCGATCTGGTCGGATGCGAGCAGGAACGACAGCGCGAGCGGCACGTCGAAGACAGCCCCCTCCTTTTTCAATTCGGCGGGTGCGAGCGAGAGCACGATTTTCTTGTTGCTTCGTTTCGGCGATTCGAAATCATCTTCGCCGCCGGTCTGTGCCCCGTCTCGTCGAGGCGTATTCTTTATCGCGGCGGCGATCCTGTCTTTTGCTTCCTCCACGGATTTATCCGGAAGACCGACGATCGTGAATGCATGCAGGCCTTTCACGATATCGCACTCGACGGAGACGATCGCTGCTCTCGGCAGCATGGGTTGCGCGCTGTACACGCGCGCAAATCCGGAAGCGATTCTCTGCTTCGCGTTCACCGAGTCATTGTACTATACGGATTCTTCACGATGCGTGCGCTATGCACGTACGCGCCGCGGCATTTGCCTCGAGCCGGTCGGGCGGGATTTGTTCTTCGCAGGTTTCGCACATGCCGTATGTGCCGTTGTCCATCTTTTCGAGGGCGTCGACGATATCCGTGTGGCGCTTCTCAAGCTCCTCGACGAGCGGGACGTTGGTCGCGAGTTCTTCGATGTTGTCGGCGACGTCGGACGGATCGGACTCCTCCCCCTCGGATGTGCTTCGCCCTTGCCAGTCGCCCGTCTCGCCCTGTACGCGCCCGTGGGCCGCGAGCTCTTCTTCCACCGAATCCTTTTCGGCTTCGAGCGCGCCCCGTAGTTCGTCGAGCTCAACCTGCGAGAGTTTCTCAGCGTCTTTTTTCATGCCGATAGTATACCAAAGCGCTACGCGCTTCTCTATAGCCGGCGCTCGGCTTGCAGGCGGCTCAGCACCTCGGCAAACGAGTATGGGCTCTCCGCGATAACGAGGATGTTTTGCGTCGGGAATGAGTAGTAGAGCTGCACTTCGCCCTTGTCGTCTTTGAGCGCTCGCGCATCGTAATTTCTCATGATGACGTCTTGGAAAGTCCGCAAGGTCGGGAGACCGTTGGCATCGAGCGTCTGCGCCGAGAGAGGCGTGAACACGGGCGAGAGACTCGCGTTCATCATCGGTTCCCACGCGAGCATCGCTGCGAAAGCGCGATCGTAGGATGTGATCGGTATCACCAGCACCGGCGCGTTTTTGTCGACGGTGTGTATGCCGAAGAAAAACTCAGTTCCCGCCGCGCGGAAGAGCTCGTCTGGAGCGCCCGAGGCGATCGATTTCAGGAATTCATCGAGTGTCGCCGCGCGACTGCCCGCCGTGCCATCGGGATTTGCCGCGGTGATCGTCGGGACGATACGCGTAATAGAGCCGAGAGAGCTGCCGGAGTTCGTACGAGCGCTGCTCAGTATCCGCTTGAGATCGGTCGACGACTTTCCAGAGAGCGGGAGTGCGACCGTCGACTCTGCGAACAGGATGGATGCTGTCTGCGGTGCGGGCGCATCCCCCGCTCGTTGCTGCGCGATCAGGTAGACTCCGCCGAGCGCGGTCCCACCGAGCGATAGCAGGATCACAACACTCAAAAGAATGTTCAGCGTTCTATGTGAACGCTGCGCCTGCCCGAGGGTGGTGTCGGGTGAGGCGCCCGCGGCTTTTGCGTCTCGGTGCTTGCGATCCTGCTCAAGCGAGACCGCGCGCACCACGGAAATCTTCTGGTCGCGCACGACGTGCTGCAGGTCGTCTTTGAGAGTGTGGAATGCCACTACGCCGCTTTTCGTGTCGGTGTTTTGCGCTGGTGCAACCGGCGCATCTGAGATCGGAGTTCTCGCTTGCATCGCATCCGGCGAAGAAGCGGCGGGCTGCGGTGGCATTGCGGGCGAAACGATGCCGGGAGCAGCGTCGTCTGCCATTGATCCGAGCGACGTGTCGAACACCCGAGGCGCTTTCGCAGGCTCCGCTTTCTGCGTCTTGGTCGTTTCGCTCCGCTCAGGCAGTTTGATGTCTTTCAGTATGTGCGCGATATCGGTCCCCAGTCTTTTGGGGTCGTTTGGAGCTTGAAGAGGAGGCGGAGTCTGCGGCGCAGGAGCGACCGGAGTGATGTGTTGCACGGGGGGCTTCGGTATGGGCGATGCGAAAGCCGCCGGGGCGGGTGTCGCCACCGGCGGCTTTGCGGGCTCTGTTTTCTTGGCGGGGCCAACGATGGTTTCTTCGACGATGACAGGCTCTGGTATGCCCGGGGTGTTTGCGGTGCCCGAATTAGATTCGGCGCCGCTCCCTTCTGTCGTTTGATCGTCCGCCATGGTGTTCGCCGCCGCCCTCCGTTGGTTTCAGACCCTTTCGAGCTGCCCATTCCGGATCAGCGGCTTTGATAGAGAGATTATAGCGTCCTTTTTCGTCGATTTCCTTGAGGATGACCGGAACAACGTCGCCGATCTGCACCGCGTCCGATATCTTCCCGATGCGGAACGGCGCAACCTCTGAGACGTGCACGAGTCCGTCGGTATTTGGACCGATTTTCACGAATGCGCCGAAGTCCATCATGCGGACGACCGGACCCTCGAAGCGCTCCCCCACCATGAACTCACGGGTGAGGTCGACAATCTCTTTGAGCGCGGCTTCCGCGGCGCCGTTTCTCCCGGTGACGAAGACGGTGCCGTCTTCTTCGATGGTGATGTCGTCTGCTTTCGTGCGGTCTTTGATGCCGTTGATGGTCTTCCCGCCCGGACCGATGACGAGACCGATCTGATCCACCTTCACCTTCGTGCTCAGAATCTTCGGAGCGCGCGGTGAGATATCTGCGCGCGGAGTCGAGATTTCTTTTGTGATGACGTCAAGTATCTGGAGGCGCGCCCTCTTCGCTTGCGCGAACGCTTCGGTGAGCACGTTGAGCGGTACGCCATCCACCTTCACGTCCATCTGGACGCCGGTCACTCCTTCCGATGTCCCCGCGACCTTGAAATCCATGTCGCCGTGGTGGTCTTCCGGTCCCTGGATGTCGGTGAGCACTTTGAATGTCGTGCCATCGCTCATCATGCCCATCGCGATTCCCGCGACGGGGCGCGCTATCGGGACGCCGGCGTCCATGAGTGCAAGCGTGCCCGCGCAGACGCTCGCCATCGAGGTCGAGCCGTTGGAGGCGAGGCAGTCCGCAACGATGCGGATCGTGTAGGGGAACACATCCTTCGCGGGAAGGACGGCGCGGAGGGATTTCTCTGCGAGTGCCCCGTGCCCGATCATGCGGCGGTTGAATCCGCCCACGCGTCCCGTCTCGCCGACGGAGAATGGCGGGAAATTGTAGTGGAGCATGAAGGTCTTCTTCACATCCTGAAATTCGATCGTGTCGATAAGCTGCGCGTCACCCGGTCCGCCGAGCGTGAGCGCTGCCAAGACGTGCGTCTGACCCCGGTAGAAGAGTCCGGTGCCATGGATCATCGGAGAAATGCCTCCCGCTTGCGCGAAGAGTGGGCGGATCTCGTCGAGTGCGCGACCATCGACGCGCTTCCCTTCGCGTATCGCGAGGTCGTGGACGTATCCGTCGATACGCTCCTCGAAGTATGCGTCGAGAAGCGAGGGTTTCGCATCGGGTATCTTTTCCGTCGCCGCTTTCATCCAGTCGGACTTGAGCTGATTGATGTCCTCTTTCGCGAGCTTGCCCGCAAGCGCAGAGAGCTTGGGCGCGATCACCTCTTCGTACGCTGCGCCGACTTCCGGACCGATCTCAGGCTTCACAAACGAGATCTTCTCTTTTCCCTCCGCTGCGATGATTTCTTTCTGCCACGCTTGGATGTGCTCGATTTCTTCGGAGGCGCGCGCGAGCGCTTTTTCCAGTATCGACTCGTCGACTTCGCGTGCGTTGACCTCGATCATATTGACGAGACCGTCTTTTCCGGAGACCGTGAGGTCGAGGCGCGCGCGCGGCGGCAGCTCGTCGCTGCGCTGACCGTAGCTCGGATTCACAATCAAATCTTCGTTTTCGTCGGTGATGCCGATGCGGACGGCAGACACGGGTCCATTCCATGGGATATTCGACGTCGCGATCGCGAGAGATGCCGCATTTACGGCGAGGATATCGGTGTCGTAATCTTCGATCGAGAGGACGGAGATGATCACCTGCACATCGCGTTTCAGACCCTTGGGGAACAGCGGGCGGATGGTGCGGTCGACGATGCGACCGGAGAGTACCGCCTCGTCGGAGGGTCTGCCTTCGCGGCGCATGAAGCGGCTCCCGAGAATCGCGCCGACCGCGTAGAATTTCTCCTCGTATTCGACGGAGAGCGGGAAATAATCTTTGTCTGACTCGCGACCCATGACGACGGTCGCAAGAACCGCGCTGTTGCCGTAGCGCATGAGGACCGAGCCGGTCGCCTGATCCGCCCAATCATTGAACTCGGCGGTCATCACTTTCCCTCCTATCTCGAGAGAGTACTCTTTCTTCTTCATGTTCTGTTGGGTGATGTCTAGATTTCAGTTCCGCCCTTCGACAACGCTCAGGGCAAACTGCCTATCCAAACACCACGATTATGCTAATGCCCGCACTATACCCCACTTCTCAGAGAGATTCCACTTGCGCGTAGTGATATGATATATCATATCACTTGGCTGTGAGTGAGAGTCCTGGAAATCAAACTCGTTTTGGCCATGGGAAGAGGAGGAAGTGCAGAGGGTATTTCTTCTTGAGGCGGAAGAGCGCGCTTTTTGCATACATCTCCCGCTGCCCCGCCTTGCTCTTCCAATACCGATCTTCGTGCGCCTCCTTCATGCCTGCAATCGCTTTTTCGTAGCCGGGGAATTGGTCGTCGAGCCACTGGTGTACCCGCGAAACGGTATCGAGACCCACATGCAGACCGCTCGCTATGTAGCGGTGCGAGCATCCGGCGAGCAGCATTCTTGCGATGAGGATGCGCCTCCCGAGCATGATGCGCTCGCTCTCCGTGAGGAGATCGCGCAAGAACATTTTCATGTCGGCGCGCCCCTTCACAGAAGATGCGGCGGTGTAGAGCGCATCGAGGATTTCGATTTTGTCTTCTCTGTCGAGATCTTTTGCCTTTACTTTCATATGCGACGAGGTGATATGATATATCATATCACCTCGTGCTGTGAGTCGGAATGCGCTGGTTGGGATTATTCGGCGTCAGTGATGCGGCTCGCCTCTTCTGGCGAGTCGGGCGCGAGCGAGTCTTCTGGTGCGGAGATTGCCACGCCGCGCGGAGAGCGGGAGCTCGGGCGGCGAGCGCCGCCGCGGTAGTTGATGAGGTAGCGCTTTGGATCTTCATCGAGATCGAGGAAGTGATCGGTCGCTTCCCGAAGCTTGCCCGAAGTGGAGCGCCCGAAAGAGACGACCTCCACTTGGCAGCCCGCGTGCACCTTCAAGTATTCGACGAGCGGGATGAAATCGCCGTCGCCGGTGAAAAGGATGACGGTGTCGAGTTTCGCGGAGGCGACGATGGCGTCGACCGCCATGCCGACATCCCAGTCGGCCTTCTTCGCGCCGCCGTAGAAGATCTGCAGATCCTTCGTCTTTGGTTCGATGCCCATTTTCGTAAGCGCTTCAAGGAACGCTTTCTCCTCGCCTGTCTCTGTCGTCACCATATAGGCGCGCGCGCGGATAAGGCGGCGCCCCGCGACTGCATCTTTGAGGACGTTGCCAAAATTGACGCGCGCGTGATAGATATTTTTCGCGCTGTGGTACAGATTTTGCGTGTCGATGAAGACTCCGACGCGCTGTTCAGGGTGTTTGATAATAGCCATACAACATATTGCTAGGCACTGGCGTGTAGCCACCAGTGAAGTTCATTATTAAAAATATTCTACTACACAGAATATTAGCACGTACGAAAGGAAGAGAAAGCGGGCGATCGGCACATCGCCGAGCGCAAAGATTTACTTCTTGAGACCGAGTTTCTTCACCAAGACGCCGTATGCGCGCTTGTTGTTCTCCTCGAGGTACTTCAAATGCTTGCGGCGATCGGCGACGAGCCCCAAAAGACCGCGGCGACCATGCTTGTCTTTGCGATTTTTATCCAAATGAGCCGAAAGCTCCTCGATGCGACGGGTCAGCACCGCCACCTGGACCTCCGGGGACCCCGTATCCTTTTCGTGGCGCTGCGCCTTCGTTATTTCGTTCGCTTTCTTCCGCTTCGTAAGCATCGCGGAATGATAGCACATTCCACGGCTTAATGCAAGCCTCTTGCCTGTCTTACTGTGTTGCGGGCGCGGGAGCGGTCTCGGGCGCGGGAGCGACTTTTACAAGCTCGACTTCGAATACGAGGGTCGTATGTGCGGGGATGACCACCTTCCCGCTCGCGTCTTTTATCTCTTGCGCGCCGTATCCGAGCTCAGGCGGTATCGAAAGGACGCGTCGTCCGCCGACTTTCATTCCGTTGACGCCGATCTGGAAGCCGGGGATGATTCCCTCGGCGCCAAGGGTGAACGTAAGCGGCTCGCCGTTGTGCGCGGCGGAGCTGTCGAAGACGGTGCCGTCGGGTAGCTTGCCCACGTAGAGCACCGAGACGACGGTATTCGGCTTCGCCTCTTCGCCCTCGCCTACTTTCACATCCTGTCCCTGTACTTGCGGAGCTGCCGTGTCGGAAGCGGGAGTTGTCTCCTCCGCCGGGCTCGTGTAATAGATGTACGCGCCGATGCCCGCGCCGGCGACGATGATAATGGCGATAGCCCACATGATGTATGAACGCATACGTGAAGGATAGCGCGCACGGGAAATACCGCAAGTGGATACGCGCATCAAAAGGAGTATGCTTGGCGCATGGAGCCGCTCGCCTCGCAGATTCGTCCGCAATCGCTCGGTGATTTCGTCGGGCAGGAGCATCTCACCGGCACGGGGAAGCCTTTGCGCGTCGCGATAGAAAAGAAAGAGCTGTTCTCATTTATCCTTTGGGGTCCGCCGGGGAGCGGCAAAACGACGCTCGCACGCATCTATGCAAACGCGGTCGGTGCGGACTTTTACGAGCTTTCCGCGGTCGACGCCGGGAAAGACGACATTAAGAAGGTCGTGGGCACGCGCCAGCTCAAGCTCGGCGGGAAGCCAAAGGTGCTTTTCGTGGACGAAATACACCGATTCAATAAAGCGCAGCAGGATTTTCTCTTGCCGTTCGTCGAGCGTGGCGACATCACGCTCGTCGGCGCGACGACGGAGAATCCGTCGTTTGAGATTATCTCTCCCCTCCTCTCCCGCTGCCGCGTGTTTGTCCTCAGCGAGCACAGCGAACAAGAGATGGCGAAGATTCTCGCCCGCACAAAGATAAAAATCCCGAAAGACGCGAGCATGTGGCTTATCCGCGTCGCAAACGGCTACGCGCGGCAAGCGATCACCACGCTCGAGACCGCGCGGAAGCTCTACGGGAAGATCACGCTCGATACTCTCAAGGAAGCGGTGCAATCGGCGCACTTGCGCTACGACAAGAAGGGCGAAGAACATTACAACACCATCTCCGCCTTCATCAAATCCATGCGGGCATCGCAGCCCGATGCGGCGCTCTATTACCTCGCGCGCATGGTTGGCGCCGGCGAAGATCCGCTCTTCATCGCGCGGCGCATGGTCGTTTTCGCGAGCGAAGATATCGGACTCGCGCAGCCGACCGCGCTCGTTGTCGCGAATGCCGTCTTCCGCGCGTGCGAGACGATCGGGTACCCCGAGTGCGCGATCAATCTCGCGCACGGCGTCGCATACCTTGCGCAAAGCAAGAAGAGCCGCGCATCGTATGATGCGTATATGGAAGCGGCGACCGACGCAAAAGCATTCGGCAACCTCCCGATTCCGATGAGGGTGCGCAACGCCCCGACTGCGCTTATGAAGAATCTGAAATACGGAAAGGGGTACGAGATGTACGATACGGAATCGTATATGCCCGAGAAACTGAAGAAAAAGAAGTATTTGAAATAGCTTGTCCCCGTCACTGTATCCGGCGAAGACTGACATAAGACACCGGCTTCTCCCAACGGGGGAAGCCGGTATTTTCTTGGGAGCCAACCACGCGTATCTCTTATGAGTGGTTGTAATGTGCACCAACTGCCGCAGCAATGCTGATGATAGCTCGAATCGTCAGTCTGTCATTAGGCAGACCGCGCTTTCGAGCGGCTTCCTCCGCATCCTTGATGGCGTCGAAGTTTGCCGCCGAAATGCCCTTACGAATACCATTGCCGTTGTTTCTGCGCTCGAGTCTCCGGTAATCTGCCGAGGCTTTTATCAGTCTCGCAGTAAAGGTGCAAGGTCGTGTTCTTACGCTCATGGCTCCTGTCTCCGTTGCAAGGTCGTAAAAATTGTCGCCCGAATATCTCCTGGGGCAAGTATACCGGCTTCGCGGCACAGAAAATCAGGACTCCGTGGACAATTGCAGCTCGGCGCATGTTGCAGAGTGCTGGCTGCTACAATATATCTATGGCATCGGACCTGAAGACCCTCAAGACCCAATTCCTCGAATACCTTGAGATAGAAAAGGGTCGCGGCGTGAAGACCGTCGAGAATTACGATCGCTATATCACCCGATACCTAGGGATTTCCAAGGCGAAGAGCCCCGCGCAGATCACCGAACAATCCATACGGGAATTTCGCATTACGCTCAACCGCTCAGACGGCGTCGTCGGCACGATGAAGAAGAATACGCAGAATTATCACCTGATCGCGCTGCGCGCGTTTCTCAAATTTTTGCGCAAGCGCGACGTCGAGTCGCTCAATCCGGAGCGCATCGAGCTTGCGAAGCTCGGCGGGCGCGACCTCGATCTCATTACCGCCGATGAGTTGAATCGGCTCATGAAGGCGCCGAGCGGTACGACGCTCCCGGCGCTCCGCGATCGCGCGATACTCGAGCTTCTTTTCTCGACCGGGCTTCGCGTCTCCGAGCTCTGTGCGCTCGACCAGGATATCGACCTCTCGCGCGAAGAGTTCTCTGTCCGCGGGAAGGGCGAAAAAGTGCGCGTGGTTTTCCTCTCTCCTGCCGCGAAAGGCGCGATCACGGCGTATCTCAAAGCGCGCGGCGATATGAGCGAAGCCCTCTTCGTCTCCTACGGAAAGGGGGTGCCGAAGCGCAAAGATCTTCCGCGCATCACGCCGCGCTCCGTCGAGCGGCTCATCAAGCAGCATGCGACGAAGGCGGGTATCACGAGAAAGGTCACGCCGCACGTCATTCGCCACTCGTTTGCGACCGACTTGCTTGAAAACGGGGCGGATCTTCGCAGCGTGCAGGCGCTCCTGGGGCATGCCAATATCGCGACGACGCAGGTCTATACCCATGTGACCGATAAGCACTTGCGGGAGATACACAAAGCGTTCCACGGCAAGCGGCGGGGGTGATGTGGATAGCGGTCGTTGAAAAAATAGGCGGGGCTGGTAGGGTGCAAAGAGCGGCGCGTTGGCATAGTGTCTTCACGCCTGCTCACCAAAGGAGACCCGCATGGCGCGTTCGCCATACCCGATCATCCGAGATCCGCCGCGGATGTTTGGAGGTCTTCTCCGCGGGCCTTAGCGAGCCCGCATAGTTCACGCATACCAGAAGGAATTGAATGGACCGCACCGCGGTCCATTCTCTTTGGTATGATGCCGCTATGAAACTCGTCTCGTGGAATGTAAACGGCATACGGAGCGTTCATCGGAAAGGCGCGCTCGTCCCCTTCCTGCACAAGGTGAAACCAGACATCGCTTGTTTCCAGGAGACCAAGGCAGAGGAGCATCAGTCTGAGGTGGACTTGCCCGAGTACGAGGAATACTGGAATTCATCGACCTTCCGGAAGGGCTACGCAGGGACCGCCATTTTTACCAAAGAAAAAGCAGAGAGCATCATCCTCGGTTTGCCGGATTCTTTGGCGCAGAAGTACAGGCTTGCCGGAGACGGCTATGGCGATCCCAACGGCGAGGGGCGCGTTATCGCGGCTGAATACAAGCATTTTTTCGTGGTCAACGTGTATACTCCGAATGCCAAGCCCGACCTCTCACGTCTTGCTCTGCGCCATACGCAGTGGGACCCGGCATTTCTCGCCTATCTACAGCAGCTCGAGGATAGAAAGCCTGTTATTTTCTGCGGTGATTTGAAT
The DNA here is from genome assembly GCA_903858755.1 of uncultured bacterium. Lineage (GTDB taxonomy): Bacteria > Patescibacteriota > Minisyncoccia > Phycocordibacterales > UBA2100 > UBA10103. The sequence continues at coordinate 13,127 of CAIOKC010000004.1, forward strand.
GTAGCGCATCGCCCCGAGGATCTCGCGAATCCGAAGGCAAACGAGGGCGAACACGGGTATACCAAGGAGGAGCGCGCGGGCATCGATGCCCTCCTCGAGGCGGGATTTGTGGACACATTCCGCATATTTACCGAGGGAAACGGTCATTACACCTGGTGGAGCCATTTCTCAAACGCCCGCGCGCGCAATGTGGGCTGGAGGATAGATTACTTTTTCGTGAGCAAAGCGCTGAAAAAGAAAGTACAGAGCGCAAGGATCTATCCAGAGATCACGGGCTCTGATCACTGCCCCATCTCGGTAGAGCTCGATATATAGCCATATTACGGACATTCTATAAAGGACACGAGTTATCAACACCTCTGTCCTTTACATTGTCCGATAGAGGTTTATGCTTATCCGCAGTCGCTCTTCGAATCTCTCGTTGTTTCCACTCTAACGAGATCACATCGGTACGAAATACTTCCACTCATTGTTCATGTCAGGGTCACCTCTGTGTACCCATTGAAAAAGAAAGTATTCGTTCATGCGTCCTCGCGCTCTTTTTGGAAAGATCGGGATTCAATAAAAGCCGCTTCACGGCGGCAACTGTAAGAAAAAGAAAACAGTTGCCTGGTGAGGCGGCTTTTTCTTTTGTACTTAAGAAACGTGATGCTTTTTGCGGAGCTCGGCAACAGCCGCCTCGTCTTCCTTTTCGCGGCGGTCTTTGCCGGCTTCCCCGAGCTTTTGTAGCTCATTCTCACCCATTTTTGAAAGCTCGCTCGTCTTTTTCTCTAAGTAGTCCTCGGTATTTTTTGCAGGGTCGTCGAGTACCTCTTCAAGCAGCGCATGCAGTATCCACCCCACGCGCGGACCGGGTCGTTCGCCGAGCTCTATGATCTTCGTGCCGTCGATCTTGAGCATCGCGACCGATACGGGATCGCGGAGCGCCTCGTCGATCATCGACATGTATTTGCGGAGACGGAATGGATGCTCCTTTGGGCGACCTGTCCCGATGCGATCGCAGACGCGAAGATTCAGGAGGTCGGTGATGTTGTCCTGCCCCACGCGCGCGATCGTGCGGCGCACGGCGGAGAGCGTTATCTGATCCGGATCGGAGAAAAACATATGGATGCGCGCGAGGAGCGACACCTTGTCTACCGTGTCTTTGGGGAATTTCAAGTCGGCGAGGATGTTCTTCGCCATCTTTGCGGAGACCACGTCGTGCCCGTGGAATGTCCAGTCTTTTTTCTCATCCGACCACTCGCGCGTGCGCGGCTTACCCACATCGTGCAGGAGCGCCGCGAGGCGCACGTCGAGCGACCATCCTTTATCCGCCCCATGCTGGAGCGCGCGGAGCGAATGCTCAAACACGTCGAAGGAATGCGCCTGATTCTGATCGCACCCGATACCCTCTTCGAGCTCGGGAATCATGTATGTTAGAAGACCAAGCTTTTGCGCGATATAGAGCGCCTGCATCGGGCGCGGACTCATCACGATGCGTATGAGCTCGTCGCGCACGCGCTCGCGCGAGATTTTCGCAAGCTGCGCCGCTTGCGCCGCGATGCCGGCGGCGGTTGCGGATTCGATTACGAAATCGAGCTCAGCCGCAAGGCGCACCGCGCGCAACATGCGGAGCGCGTCTTCCTCGAATCGCTCATGCGCGTCGCCCACGGTGCGGATGAGCTTGCCATCCAGATCCTCTTTTCCTCCGTGCTCGTCCACCAAGAGCGCACTTGATGGTTCGTAGGCGATCGCGTTGATAGTGAAATCGCGGCGCTTCAGGTCGTCGCTCAGGTTGTCGCCGAATCTCACTTCGTCGGGGTGGCGCGCATTCGAGTACTTCCCTTCGATGCGGTACGGCGTTATCTCGACGACCTTGAGCCGCGGATCCTCCGATTGCGTGACGACGCCGACGGTGCCGTATTCATTTTCGTAGAACGTCTCTTCGAAAAGACTCTGTATTTTCTCCGGCGTCGCATTGGTCGTGATATCCCAATCCTTCGGCTCGCGCCCGATCAGGAGATCGCGCACGCATCCGCCGACAAGGTACGCCTCGCACCCCGCATCGCGCAGCGTGCTGCAGAGAGCCTCGACCTCTCCTGGTATGTTGAGTCTCGTTTCCATCAAAGTATTGTAGCGCACGACCTCCTCCTTGCTCCCTGGGTTCTCACTCTCTGCTTGCTCCCTGGGTTCTCACTCTCTGCTTGCTCCCTGGGTTCTCACTTTCTACTTTTGCTCCCTGGGTTCTCACTTTCTACTTTTGCTCCCGCCAGGATTCGAACCTGGAACGTCAGTTCCGAAGACTGATGTGATATCCGTTTCACCACAGGAGCACCAGCGCATGATACGTTCTCCCCCTCTCGAATTCAATGCATCTCTTCTGTGCCCCGTCCCGGTCTCGAACCTTGCCAGGCAAGGCCCCACAAGGGTTATTTGGGAGATTTTAGTATACCAACCCGACGCATCCCAGTCAGGGGTAAAAATGGACAAATCGGACACAAGAACCGGACACGCAGGCACCCAATTTTCAGACGCAAAAAAGTGACAAATGTGACACAATGTTACACCTCTTTGAGTTACTTTGACTGTAACAATGGCCGGGCTCGGTAGACACAATAGACACTATAAAAAAGGGGCCTAGAGTGTCCAAAACCGAACAAACCGAACACGAAAACGGGGCGTTTTGAGTGTTCGGTTTTTGTCCGGAAATGAGACAAATGAGACACTATTTAGGCCTTTTTGGCTGTCTCATTTCTAACACTTGACGACTTGACTGCCGCGTTGTCTTAGAGTATTATGTTCAGCGGCAATTCACTAGCTCTTTGACGTGCAGATTGACGTTCAGAGAGCCTCACTCGGAGGACTGCAAAATGAAGCGTTTGATTCGGACTGCCGTGGTGGCCCTGTTCGCGGCCTTTATGGTCGTGGGGGGGGTCGCCCATGCCCAGCAGGTCAATATCGATCTCAGTAAGATCGACTCCAACCTGGCCGCCAAAATCATCGAGGCCCAACAGCAAATCCAGAAGGCCAAGGAAAAGGCCGAGGTTCCCAAGGTGACGGTCTCGCAAGCCAAGGAATGGGCCGACGTCGGAAAGAACCTCGCCGAAGCGGTCGGCGCTACGGCCAAGGCGCTGTCGATCGAGGTCAACGACTTCGTCAAGACGCCGGTCGGCTGGTGGGCGTTCGCCTTCATCTTCTGGTACTTCCTCGGTGCGAAGCTGTGGGCCATCTTCGGCGGCACCGTCGCCTGGATCGTGCTCGGCAGTATCATCTGGCACTCGTTCCGTATCTTCCACATCCCGCAGAAAAAGCTGGTGTCGGAAGACGACGCGAAGGTCAAAAAGTACCAGTACGTCAAGTACGACTTCAAGAGCGACGAGGCTCGTACGACCTCCGCCTGTTTCCACGTCGGTGCGTTCGTCGTTCTCAGCATCGCTATGCTGATCGTCATATTCTGACAACGTCCAAAACAATGCGAGCCCCGGACTTCGGTCCGGGGCTTTTTCTATCCAAGAGTTGCCAACTCACGGGTCCTGGACTCCCCAGACCGTCGCGTCATCCATTGGGATATGAGAAATCATTACACCAAGGACTATGTCCGGCCCCAATTACCAGTAGCTCCAGTCGCCCCCATTAAATATTGTTTGTACGCCCGTAAATCGACCGAGGAGGAAGATCGGCAGGCACTTTCCATCGACTCGCAAGTGCGCGAGATGACCCAGCTTGCTGAGCGCGAGGGTTTGTACATCGCCGAAATCAAGCGAGAAGCCCACTCCTCTAAAGAGGTCGGCCAGCGCGCCGTGTTCAACGAACTGTTGGCTGAAATCAGGCGAGGAAAATTTAATGGGATTTTGACATGGGCACCAGACAGATTAAGCCGCAACGCAGGCGACCTCGGCGCGGTCGTGGATTTGATTGACCAAGGCAAGCTACTGGAGATACGCACCTACACACAAAAGTTCACCAACAACCCGAACGAGAAGTTCATGCTCATGATTTTGGGCAGCCAAGCCAAACTAGAGAATGACCAGAAAGTCATCAATGTTAAGCGAGGCTTGCGAGCACGATGCGAACTCGGCTGGCGACCAGGCCCTGCACCCACGGGCTACCTCAACGAAAATCACTTAGATCGGCGCGGGCAGATACGCATAGACCCCAAGCGCTCGATAACGGTGCGGCAGATTTTCGAAAAAGTCGGCAACGACAACTGGAGCGGGCGGCAGGTATACAAATGGCTAAGGAAGATCGGCTTCAAGACCAAAAACGGCAAGGGGCTGGTGCTTGCGAACGTCTACTTACTTTTGCGGAATCCTTTTTACTACGGTGAGTTTGAGTACCCGGCTGGAAGCGACACCTGGTATCAGGGCAAACACCAACCCATCATCACCAAGGAGCTGTTTGACCGAGTGCAAGCCAGTATCCAAGACCATTACATACCCAAGATCGAGAGCAAAGAATTTGCTTTCACCAAACTCATCAAGTGCGGTTACTGCGAGAGTGGTATTACTGCCGACGAGAAGTTCAAACGACTCAAGGACGGAGGCACCAACCGCCATGTCTACTATATGTGCACCCGAGGAAAAGGCGTGGAGTGCAAAAATCCGCCGCTCAACGAGAAAGATTTGATTGAGGAACTCTCAAACCTTCTCGGCACTCTCGACATGGACGAACTGGGCATGAAGGAAAAAATCTGCGAGGAGATATCACGATACAACCGCTTCCGTATCGGGGTGCTCGGCATGAAAACCAAGGAGCGCAATGCCGACATTGACCCACGCGACTACGCCAAGTACCTCCTGCGCGAGGGCACTATTACCGAGAAGCGTGAGATGTTGGCTTGTCTCAAAAGTCGGCTCGTACTCAAGGACAGAAAAATCTTACTGGATTGAGATAATCTGAAAACCGTATTTCTTAATATCCTCTTTCGGCCAAAGAAACCTTCGCGGATTCGGGTTACAATGTTTTTATGCAGTCATTGCTCGAAATACCCTATTTTTTTTTGGCTAGTTGTCTCCGCGATTTGCTTCGCATTCGGGGAGTATTTCTCTAAGAAATTTGGTTTAGTGCCGAGTTGGTTCTACGTCGCCTTGATATTCGGTAGTTATATGATCGGAACTGCGTTTTGGCTTCCAGCGATCTTGCAAAAAAACCAGCCCTCGTCCCAGGCCCGGTCGATGATCGAGAGCTCTATCTGCTTGATCGTGACCGCGTCGCCCTCGCGGATCTCCAGGACGCAC
>CAIOKC010000005.1 GCA_903858755.1 uncultured bacterium
GAGCATCCCGACGATGCCCCACACCATGTGCTGCTTCCCTTCCGTGTTGTCGCCGCCCTGATTGATGGCATAGAGAAATTCCACGAGCCCGTAGATGAAGAGGAAGAAGCCTGCGGAGAATACGATAAGGATCGCCGGGTCGATGATCAGCGTGACGAACGTATCCATTATGTTGCCCGCTGCCTGCATGCTCTCAGTGTACCGCACTCAGGCGGCGAATCGAGCGGCTAGAAATTGCCGCTCGTGTTGATCTGAATTCCCTTTGGGATAATGGGGTCGGTCGATGTAACCTTGAAGGTGCTCTGAAGGAGGCGGATGATGCCCCAGATCGAGACCATCACGAAAATGGCGATGATGCCGTAAAGCATGATCTGCAGACCAGCCGCTTTCTGCTCACCGACATTTGCGAGGTATTGGATGAGCCCCCAGAAAAAGATGACGATGGCGAGGGTAATAAAGAGACCGATGAGCGCGTTCAAGAAGGTATTGGCAAGAGCGAGCGTGTCGAGGAGCGTCGCTGCTGAGGCGAGCGCGGGGAGGAGGCTTACGCCCGCTGCCACCACTGAAGATCCGATAACGTTCCGCATAAATGAGGGATGTTCTTGTTATTCGTAAGTACCGTAATGGTAAGCCCCGAGGATAAAAACACAATGGCGGGGGCGACTAGCCTTGTGGATAATAAAGTGCTTATCCCTTGACGTGGTAATACTAGGGTATATAATTCTAGTATATGAAAAGCACAAAGTACGGTCTTACCAGCCTCCGCAAACAGTTCCCCACCGACCGGGCTTGCATCGAGTTCATGTTCGACGCCATGCACGGTCGTAAATGCTCGTGTGGCGGCTCCTACTCACTGATGAAGAACGGGGAGCGTAAACAGCGCACCTTTCAGTGCTCTATGTGTCGCAACAAGATATCACCGACTGCCGGTACCATTTTTCACAAAAGCGATACCCCGTTAGTCCTTTGGTTCCATGCGCTGATGGTATTCTCGAACGCAAAGTCAGGCATGTCCGCTTCCGCACTCGCTCGCGACCTCGAAGTAACCTACAAGACGGCGTGGCGTATGCTCACGCTCATACGCAAAGGCTTGAAACAGAGCGAGGATGTACTACACGGCGATGTCGAGTTGGACAGTGGATACATAGGCGGCACGGCGAAGCAAAAGGAATGGAAGCGCAACAAATCCACTGTGTTTGCTGCCGTGCAGCGAGGCGGTGAGATGCGTGCCGAGGTAGTGCGAGACGGAGGCGCGAAGGCGCATAAAAACTTCCTTTGGAAAAACGTCTCGACGATAGACACACGCCTCATCACTGACAAAACGAACAAGCTAGACAATGTGGCCATCGGATACGACCGCCACAGTGTAGACCACAGCCGCGGCGAATACGTGCGTGGGGACATTCACGTAAACAACGTGGAGACGTTCTGGAGCCACGTAAAGCGCTCGATAAAGGGCACGCACAAGGCTGTCAGTCCTAAGCACCTAGATGGGTATATCAACGCTTTCGTCTGGCATTACAACAATCGGCACAGCGACAGTGAGCGCTTTGCTTCTTTGCTAGGTGTTTTAATGCAGCCCGCAAACTAGCTAATTTCTTGCTGTTTTTCATACGCACTTCAGCCGCTTGCGTCAAGATGATGCAGAGTATTATACTTCAGGAAACAGGAAAACCCCCTATCTAGTATAGAGGTTCCCTGGTTAAGCTAATAAGCTTTAAGCGTCAGTCCGTTTTCCTGTGAGGGGAGCGGACTTTTCGCTTATTTCTTCCGTTTGGGGCGGTTGTCGATGATCTCGACGACGTGGGTGTCCTTTTCGCGGCGAGCTTCCTCTACCGTGGTGAACTCCCCAGTGCGAGCATCGCGCCCAATTTTGTGAGCCACTGTGTTGTTGTCGCTATGGTCTTGCGGATAAACGCACGCTCGGCCAGCGGACAACTAGAATACGCTCAGAGGCGATTGCTCGCCTCTGAAAATATCCGACTGAGACACTTTCAGAGACAAGCAAAAATCACCGGAACTCAGGCAGGGACTCGACCAAGGTAAGCTCGTTTTTACGGAGCGAATCCTCGGACTAAGTTTCGACTCTCAGTCTGAGGTTTGACTTTCGTCATTCCCAAGACCGAGTACCCACCTAAACTACGGTGATTGCTGGGCGCTAGCGCCCCTGCCGCTCCACTACACGGTGTCATCGGTCGAAACGAATGACACGAGCATCTAACAAAATCAAAGAACGTACTGACATTCTCGCAACTGCCCGAAAAAACACAATAGCCCAGACCTGTTGATAAGATAGTGCGAAACACCTCACCATTTCGTGTCAAGTCGCAACTACTTTTGCGCTGAAAGATAATCGCCAAGAGAAACAACAAAGCCTACAAGCCCGACTATTATCAAAATCCCAGGGCTTTCACCTGAATACAGTAAGAATCCGCTATAAACGGATAGTATCCCAAAAATAACCATTCCGAGATAAGACCTTTTCATCGCTACATTGTACACCGGATCGCTGTTAAGTACCACGTGATGGAATAGGTGTTGATAATAATCCCCCCAGTCCCCCTAGTGATCCTCTTCCTTGCCGCCGGAATTCCGGATAAGGAAGATGAGCGCCCATAGGGCAAGCGCGACGCCCGCTCCAGCGGCTATGTACGTCGCGACCGCGGGGTGCGCTTGCAGGAATTGGACGATGGCAAGGACGACGACGAGGGTGAAGAGGATGGCAGGGGTCCACGACATCACGTGTATCGCCTCATCGCGCGGACCCGGCCATACGCCAAGGCGGGTCACCCACATCACGAATCCCGTGCCGTATGCGAGGATCGCAGCGACGAGCATAAGTCCGACGAATATATTGAAAAGCCCCACGATCTGCGTGATGAAGACCGAGCCGCTGCTCGCTGCTCCCACTCCGGCGACAAGTGCGTCAGGCATACAGGCTACTCATTGAACTGCGGCGGGAGAAATGGCTCTTGCTGCACCGGCGCTCCGCCGCCCCCTCCACTATACAGATTGGAACCGAAAAGGGTATTTTGCAAAAGCTTCAAGATGCCCCAGATCGAGACCATGAGGAATATTACGAGGAGTCCCCAGAAGAAGTACTGGCGAAGCTTCTCCCCGCCCTCTTCGCTGAATTTCAGGATGTTGGTCGAAATACCATAAAAATAGACGACGATGCCCAGCACGATAAGGACGATGGTCGCGTTGTTGAGGATGAGCACGATGAGATCAGCAAGCTCGCTGAAATCGCGCGGCGCGGCGAGTGCCATCGCCGGAGCGAGCGCGGCGAAGAGCGGCAAGAAACGAGCGTAGCGCATACTAGCTGATGAGCTGAGAGACCGTGCCGCCGATAAGCGTCGCGATGACCCACGCGCCGAGGATGAGGAGCGCGCCGATGATGACGTAGACGAAATTCTTCTTCGCTTCGCTCAGCTTCCCCTCGTTGCCTCGCGCGAAGACAAACATAAAACCCGCGATTACGATAAAAAGCGTAATGATAGGGAGCGCGACAATGACGAGGACCTTGAGCGCTCCTGCGATGAAATCCGTCACCGACTGCGAGGTCAGCGGATTCTGCAATCCTTGCGCATGCGTCGGGCTCGCGCTCGCCCAAAGCGCGATCGCTGGGGTCATTGCCGTGAATGCTGTGCGCAGACGCCTGATCATAGACCGAGTGTATTGCCGAGCTGCTGATCGGCGCGCTGCACGGCTTGAGCCACCAACTGCGCGCCGCTCGCCACGCTTTCAATCATACCGCGGAAGATTTCCGCTGTCGCCTCGGGATCCGGATCGATCCAGGAGCGCGCTGCGATCGCCGATGATGTGACGACCTCATCGCGCCCCATTGCGACCCCCAAGCCCGTGAAGGCGATACTGCCGGGATTCGGGAGCGCGCCTTGCGATACGTCGAGACGAGCCGACGGAAGACCGAGCGCGGTAGAGAGATCTCTGGATATACCGGTCGCGCCGAGGAGGAAAGCCACCTGCAATGCGGCGCTCGGATTTTTCCCCGCTTTTGAAGCCGCGAGCGCGTAGACGCGAGCGGTCGTCATGGAATTCGGCTTCGAGCGTATCTGGGGAAGCGGCGCCATGGCGAAATTCAGATTTGGGTTCGACCGCTCGATGAGCGACTCTTCGCTCGCATACCCCACATAGAGCGCCACGTCCCCCGCAGCAAATGCTTTTTGCGATTTCGGAAGCGAGCGGTTCCACGAGTAGTCGTCTTTCGAGGGGTCGGCAAACTCCGTGTAAAAGCGGAGTGCGGATTCGGTCGGCTGCGTCACGCCCGCCACTTTCGATACTAATGCGGGTATCAGGCGCCCCGCGCCGTCGTGTGCAGTGATCGATCCCCCCGCCTGGAGGATAAGGATCGCGAGGATGTCCTTGGCATTGTCGACATTTTGGTATTCACCGAACGCGACGGCGCTCTTCACGATTCCTCCCGTATCACTTTTCTTGCTCACCTTCTGCGCAATGCCCATGAGCTGATCCCAGTATTGCGGAGGCTGCGAGAATCCGGCAGAAGCAAGCATGTCTTTGTTCCAGTAGAGCACGAGCGGGTCGGCGACGATCGGAATGCCAAGGATCCCTCCCTGTCCGACGAAAGGAGAAGACGCGCCGATAAACGTGTTTTCAAACTGCGATTGCGAAAGTGCAGAGAATTGGATGATCGCCGCCTTGCCTGCATTTTTCGCGGCATACTCCTGTCGTATCAAGAAAAGGTCTGGACCAGTGCCGCTTGCGAGCGCATTCGTGAGAAGCTGCTCGTACGTCGCGGAGTCCTTCTGTTCGTACGACACCTGCGAGAGCGAGGCGTCTTTTTCCGCCGCCTGCCGGATGACGGCGGTAATCGCCGTCTGGTCGAGCGTGCCCCATATCTTCACGGGACCGATAGTACTGGAAGCGCCACCGCCGACTGCGAGCGCAAAGACAAGTATGCCTACGATCGCAAAAGCGCCGAAGACGACGAGCAAGATTATCTGAAACATCGAGAGTTTCCTCATTGACCCTGATTATAGCCCCTGGATTCCTTTTCTTTTTCCACATACCCCACACCCGGTGATATATCGACGTCCGACGTCGATATATGATACGGGCATGGAGCTCATACACGCATTCAATCGAGGTGCCGACAAGCGCATCATTTTTATGGATGAGCGCGATCGAATCCGCTTTGTGCACGATATGTACGAATTCAACGACCTGCGCCCCGCCATCAACACCGCACACGGATTGCATATCGACGTCCGACGTCGATATATGCGGAAAAGAGAACGGATCGTGACGATACATGGCTGGTGTCTTATGAAAAATCACTACCATTTGCTCCTTTCTGAAGAAGTCGACGGTGGAATTACGACCTTCCTGAGAAAATTGAATGGCGGATATACGAAATACATCAACGAAAAATACCGGCGGCAGGGAGTCTTGTTCCAAGGCAAGACCAAAAGAAAGCTGATTGATTCTGAATCCTATTTTCTGCACATCCTCCACTACATACACTTGAACCCGCTCGACTACTTGCAAGATGCCAGGCATTGGAGAAAAGGCTCCATCGCAAGGTCGGATCTGGCGCTCGCCTATCTCGACAAATACCGGTGGAGCAGCTACAGAGATTACTGTGGGACCAAGAATTTCCCGTCTCTTATCGAAACAGATCTTTTCTCTGACGTATATGGAGACTACCGAAAGAAAATCCGGAGGTATGTACAGGAGATCGACCAAGTCGCAATAACAGAAATATCTCTCGAGTAATACGGGTACGAACAAGCGCACGTGCCACCACCCATTACCGTGTTTATCGGCGGTTTATCGACATCCGACGTCGATAATCGTCGAAAAGCAGGAAAAGGAGGTATATCGACGTCGGATGTCGATATACCTTACTTCGCGACGAGTCTGAAAATCAAACCATAGTGATGCTTCCCTGCCTTGAATTCCCGCGAGAGCTCGAAGCCGGTCGAGTGTGCGAGCGCAAGCGCGGCATCCTTATCCACCACCTCTTTTTTGACGGGTCCCATCCCCCCGAAAGATTCCGACCAGTCGATAATGGCGAGCCGACCCGTGGGCTTCAGCACGCGCCACGCTTCGGCAAGCACCGCCGCTTTGTTCTCCACCTGGAAAAGCAGATTTGAGATGAGGACGAGATCGAGTTTTTTGTCTGCGATCTTGGAGGCCCGCGGGCGTTCAAGATCGCACCAGATCACCTCCACGTTGTTGTAGCCGCGCCTATGCGCATCGTTCTTCACCTTGCGCAAAAGATCGCGCTGGACGTCGACGGCATACACATGCCCCGCGCCATGCAGGCGCTCCGCCATCCCCAAGACATACGCACCCGAGCCGCTTCCAAAATCCGCGACCGACATGCCATTCTGTATTTCGAGCGCGGCGATGTTGCGCGGCGGATGCGCGAAGCCATCCGGTATGAACGGAACGATGCGGTGCCCCGTATGCTGCATTCACGTAAGTATATAACGACAAATCGCGCGCACATGCGACCGCAAACGCCTTTTTGTGGGAAAACTACTCCGCAGTTTCTTCGGATTTGAAAACCACAAACGACGCGACGCTATCGCCTTCGCGCATTTTCATGACGCGCACGCCCTGCGTCGCGCGGGAGAGCGAAGATATCTCGTCGAGCCCCGTACGGATAGTTTGAGATTTCTTCGACATAGCCACGAGCTCCCCTGCGCCCGCGACCACCGCAGCGCCCACGAGCTGCCTAGTCTTTGTGGTGATCGACATCGTCTTGATGCCGCTGCCGCCGCGCCCTTGGATTTTGTACTCGGAGAGTGGGGTCTTTTTGCCGTAGCCGGTCGAGGAAAGGACGAGAAGCTCCGCATCATTCGCCGCTTTGGGTACGACACCGGTGCCCACGATCGAATCGCCGCTGCCGAGCTTCATGCCACGCACGCCCGCAGCCTGGCGACCCATCTCGCGCACATCTTTTTCGTCGAAGCGGATCGCCTGCCCTTTTGCGGTCACGAGGACGACGCTATCGCCGCGGTGGACGAATTGCGCGGAAATGAGCGCATCCCCCTTGTCTAAGCCGATCGCGATAAGACCGCTGCGCCTGACTTCTTTGAATTTGTCTGCCGACGTCTTCTTCACAGTACCATTCTTGGTCGCCATGAGAAGCGAGAGCCCTTCCGCTGCTTTCTTTTCTTTCGGCATCGCGAGAATCGAAGTGATTTGCTCACCCTGCTCGAGCGAGATGAAATTCATGATGGACTTGCCCTTGGTCGCACGGCGACCTTCCGGCAAATCGTACATCTTGAGCTGGTAGACTTTGCCTCGATCAGAGAAGAAAAGGAGATCGGAATGTGCAGATGCGGTGAGAAATTGCGTCACGAAATCCTCCTCTTTCGTATCAAGATCGACGACGCCGACGCCCCCGCGCTTCTGACGGCGGTACTCGCTCGGATTCGTGCGCTTGATGTAGCCGCCTTGTGTGAGGACGAGGACAGAATCCTCGTCGGCAACGAGATCTTCGGCGGAGAGGATCGCCGCGCCGCGCTTCACGATCCTTGTGCGGCGATCGTCGCCATATTTCTCGACGACTTCATTGATCTCTTTCTTGATGAGATCCATGAGCTTTTTCTCGCTTTTCAAGAGCGCGGTCAATTCCTCGATAAGCGCCTGTACTTCCTTGAGCTCGTCCTCGACCTTTTTGCGCTCAAGACCTGCGAGCTTCTGGAGGCGCATGTCGAGAATCGCGTTTGCCTGCAACTCCGAGAATTTGAAGCGGGTCTGCAATCCCAGGCGGGCGTCGTCGACGTCTTTGGACTTCTTGATGAGCGCGATGATTTCGTCGATATGATCGAGCGCCTTCTTGAGGCCAAGCAAGATATGCTCGCGCGCCTCTGCGCGGGCAAGATCGAATCTCGTGCGCCTGGTCACCACATCCTTGCGATGCGCGATGAAGTACTCGAGAAGCGCCTTGAGCGAAAGGGTCTGCGGGACACCATCGACGAGCGCGACGACATTGTAGTGGAAGGTCTCTTCGAGCTGCGTGTGCTTGTACAGATAATTGAGGACGGTCTGAGCGTTCGCGTTGTTTTTCAATTCGACGACAATGCGGATGTCTTTTGCGGATTCATCGCGGATGTCGCGGATTCCTTCAAGCTTCTTCTCGTGCACAAGATCCGCGATCTTAGTGATGAGATCTGATTTGACCACGCGAAACGGGATGGAAGTGATGATGATCTGGTAGTCACCTTTCTTTCCCTCCACGATCTCCGCATCGCCGCGGACAACAACGGGTCCGCGACCCGTCGCATACGCATGCGCGATATCTTTCTGATTAAATGCAATACACCCCGTCGGGAAATCAGGTCCTTGCACGAATTGCAAGAGATCGTCGGTCGTCGCATCGGGATTCTCGATGAGATGGATCGCCGCGCCGCAGACCTCGCGGAGATTATGGGGCGGGATATTGCATGCCATGCCGACCGCGATACCGAGCGTGCCGTTGAGGAGAAGATTCGGTATGGCAGCGGGCAAGACGGTCGGTTCCTTCTTTGTGTTGTCATAATTCGCGCGGAATCCCACTGTCTCTTTCTCGATGTCTCCCAGCATTTCCGCTGCGAGCTTCGACATCTTCGCTTCGGTGTAGCGGTATGCCGCGGCGCCATCGCCGTCGATCGAGCCGAAGTTGCCCTGCCCGATGATGAGCGGGTATCGCATCGTGAAATCCTGCGCCATTTTCACCATGGAATCGTAGACCGCGACGTCGCCGTGCGGATGGTATTTGCCGATCACGTCGCCGACGACTGTCGCCGATTTGCGCGTCTTCGCGCTCGCGGTGAGTCCGCTCTCGTGCATGGCGTAGAGAATGCGCCGATGGACGGGCTTCAGCCCATCGCGCACATCGGGAAGCGCGCGCGCCGTGATCACGGTCATCGCGTAGTCGAGGTACGATTCGCGCATCTCCGCGGTAATAGAACGCGCTACGACACCCTCAGGGCGCGCGGCGGGTACGTCCGATTCTGTGTCCTCCTTGCGAGCCATATGTTGTCTCCATTATACCAAAAATGGGCTCAAAATCCAGCGCGAAAACACCGCCGGCATTGACGAAAGCGACCGTCTATATTAGAAATCCCGCAGTGTCTTGTATTCCCGCAACTGTAGCAAAGGGGTCACATATGGTCAGCATGCAACACCGGATCTGGAAGATCATCGCCCGGGTGAAAGGTCTCGACGGCAAGTGGTTCTATCGGGCGATTCTGCTCGAAAACGAGGGCTACCCCCACACCCTTGCATGGGATCGGGCTGAGACAGTTTTCACGACCGATGGCTCGGCGAAGATCGACTGGTCTGTCGGGCAGTACTCCGACGTGAAATCCGCGCAGGGCGCGCTCGGCGCTCTGGTGCGAGGTCTGCGCAAGAAAGATGCAAGCGCAAGTGTCGAGCAGGGTGTCTGCCGCTTCGAAATCGATCTCGCAGCAAAGACCGTCCGCGCCAATGCGATTCGCGGGTGACGCAGGAAACGCAACACCTCGCCAATCCTTCAAGACCGCCCCACCGGGGCGGTCTTTCAATACATCGACCCGGAAGCGCCGAATTGGTCGGCTCCGTTTTCTGCCGTTTCCTGCTCGACCGCCTGAAGTTGCGCGCCAGCGTCTCCGGAGGCGGCGCGGGCGCGGATGTCGTTGAGCTCGTCCGTATCGGTGAGCTGCCCTTGAAGCTGCGCCTGCGCGTCTTTCACGGCAGAAGAATAAAAATCCGCGCCCGCGCCGCCGCCCACATTGAGCTGCTCGGAATTATTGCGAATACCGCGAAGAAAGAAAATCGTCCACGCGATAAGCAGCACGAGTACCACCGTCAGCGCGACACCGCTCGCGACGACAACCTTGTCTTCCTTCGGACCTTCTTTGAGATTGTTAAGTGTTTTCTGCACCACGCCCCCATTGTACTACGCGCTAGGAAGCGAGCACGACGACGTCGTTCTCTTTTCCTGCCAAATCGCGCGGCTTGATGGTCAGCTTATCAACCGGCTTCACCTCTTCCCCTGCTTCTTTCAAGAATTGCTTCAGCGTCTTGTCATCGAAAAGAATCGGTATGACGATCCGTGCCTCGAGTTTTACCGCGAGCTTTTGCGCTTCCGATGGCGTCAGCGCCCCCCCGCCGCCCACCGGGATGATAAGGATGTCGGGTGAATCCATTTCAAGAATCTCCTTCGGAAGATCGAGATCGCCGAGCGCACCCAGATACAGAATCGTCATGTCGTCGAAATGGACGGAATAGATGGTATTGCCGCGCGGCGCTCCTCCCCACTTCGATCCCGCAGGAAAACCCGCTGCGGTCATGTCTTGCACCTCGTACTCGCCAGGACCAAATATGACGAACGGCTGCTTATCACCGCGACCTGCCTCTTCCACGCCGTTCATATCCGGGTGATTCGCCGACACGAAGGCGACATCGGCTCCGAAATTCGTCGGTTTAAAACTCTTGGATTGCTTCGAGACCGGTCCGAAGACAAGCGTCGTATCGCCCGCGCTCGCGCGTATGCAGGCACCTTCGTGGAATGTCAAAATCATGTTCGGGATTATAGCAGATCGACCCTCCCAGTACACCGACCGAGCTCGCGCGGAGGCGCCGACTCCGCCATGAAGTGCGGTCGCGCACTTGACCCGACCGGCAGGAAGCGTACTCTTTGGATCAGTATCCGCACCCACCCCCGCGCTGCGGACAGTATGAAAGGGGGATTTGGAGGTCGTTGAAAATGGTGAAGAACTTTTTCTTTCTCGCCGTTCTTACCCTTGCGACCGCATCGCATACGGTCGCGAAGGATTTGTCGGAGTGCGGCGGCACGTCCGTCGTCGCGAAGAAATCGGATTTCGGTACGATGCGGCCATTCGACAGCGCGTGGCTGATCCCGCAAGCGATCAGCGAAGCTCATGCGAAGTTCGTCCCTTCCTTGCGCTGCGTCGGTTTCCCGATCGGCACTCCGTGCACGGAGTCGATCGGACTCTCCGGCGACATCACATTCAAGGCTCCGCCGGCGATGGTCGCCGCCGATCCTGGTCGTGGCACTGGGACGCAACAATAGCGATTGAGCCCGGCATCGCGCCGGGCTCCTGCTTTTTCCCCTGAGCTTGTGTGGAAGCATCTCTCCGTATATAGTGTGCGAGCGCCCTAGGGGCGATTATTCATTACTAAATAGCTCGGTAATACTTCCCTGCCTTCAGGCACGGTAGCGTAAGCAGGATAGTCCGAGCCGCAATACAATGGTTACAGCAGCAGAAGAGAAGAAGGTCGCAAGCGTTGAAGAAGAAATCGAGATAGCGAAAGAGCAGACGGGTCCGATGGCGGAGCTTTTGCGCGATTCCGCAAAACCTCCCGTCTTGGAAGATGTCGTAGAAGGTCCCGTCATTGCAGTCGGTCGCGCACGTGTCTTCGTCGATCTTCACCCGTACGGGACAGGCATCATTTACGGACGCGAGTACCTTTCGGCGCGCGAGGCGCTGAAAAATGTCAACATCGGCGACACCATCACCGCGAAAGTGGTCGGCACCGACAATTCCGAAGGCTACATCGAGCTCTCGCTCCGCGAAGCGCGCCAGGCGCTGATCTGGAACGAAGCCGAAGTCGCCATGCAAAAGAAAAGCGCTTTCGAGCTTGCGATTACGGATGCAAACAAGGGCGGTCTCATCATCAATTGGAACGGTATCCAGGGATTCCTTCCCGCATCCCAGCTCGCCCCCGCGCACTACCCGCGCGTGCCAGATGGCGACAAAGACAAAATCTTCGTCGAGCTCAAGAAAATGGTGGGGCAAAAGCTGGAAGTGCAGGTCATCACCGCAAATCCGAAGGAACAGAAACTCATCTTTTCTGAGAAAGGAGCGGGCTCTTCCGAGCGATCATCGCTTGTCGAGAAGTACCATGTCGGCGACGTGCTGCAGGGCATCATCACTGGCGCGACCGAGTTCGGCGTCTTCGTGAAGCTCGAAGAGGGTCTTGAAGGTCTGGTACACATCTCGGAAATGGATTGGGCGCTCGTCGAGAATCCGAAAACCCGCTACAAGGTGGGCGAACAGGTCAGCGTGAAAGTCATTGAGATAAAAGAGGGGAAAATATCTCTCTCCATAAAAGCGCTCACCGACGACCCGTGGAAAGTCGCCGCAGCAAAATATCACAAAGATCAAAAAGTGGACGCCGTGGTCATCAAGTACAACAAACACGGAGCGCTCGCCTCCATCGAGGAAGGCGTCGCGGGCTTGGTGCACGTGTCGGAATTCGGCAGCGAAGATGATCTGCGCGCGAAGCTCGAACTCGGCAAGGTCTATCCATTCACCATTACCTTCTTCGAACCAAAAGATCGCCGCATGACACTCAAGCCGACGCAGTAATCTCGCAACCAAAAAGCACTCCGTCGGCTCGTTTGAGAAACATCCCCGAAATCCAACGGGTGTTAAACGGGTGCTATGACTTCAACCCCGCGCCAAGATACCCCCTGCGTCAAGATAACATCTTGACGCAGGGGGTATACTACACATTAATGAATCGTCCACCATTTGCAGAAGACGAGTGGTACCATTGCTATACGCGCGGCATCGATAAACGACGCACATTCCTCGATCGTAGCGATTTCAGTCGGTTTCTTAGTCTACTGTATTTGTGCAACAGCGAGCCAGCAATCCATCGAAGCAACCTCCGCTCTTCTTCACTTCCAGAGCTGCTTTCGTTGGATCGCAAACGCCCCCTCGTCGGCATTGGGGCTTTTTGCGTGATGCCAAACCACTTCCATGTACTTGTACGAGAGACGGGTGAAGGCGGCATATCAGCCTTCATGCAGAAATTAGGGATTGCGTACACGATGTATTTCAACGTTCGATACGAGCGCAATGGCAACCTCTTTGCAAAGCCGTTTAAATCAAGACATATTGCCGACGATTATTATCTACAGCAAGTCTTACAGTATATTCATCTTAATCCGGCTGAGATCTTCGAACCTGAATGGAAAATGGGGCGAGTAAAACATCTCAGGAAGCTCGAAAAGAAACTGCTCGAATATCCATACTCGAGCTTTAACGCTTTTATCGACGAGGACGATCCTCTTAGGAAAATCCTCGATGCAGAAATATTCGAGCTCGAAACGCAGCTATCACCAAAAAGGATGATACAAGAAGCTCGCGACTACTACAGCGATGTCAAGATGTTATCTTGACGCAGTTTGAGAAGTTGCTGCTCCGGCGCCTGTCCTCCTCCTTCTTCTCCCTCGTCAAACGAGTCAGTTGTATTGATTCATCGCAATCTCTCGACCGTCGAGCACGACCGATTCGAGCGCGTGCGAGACACGCTTGAAGACTTGTTTCAATTCCGCAAGCTCGTGCGGTTTGAATTTCATCAGAATGAAATTGTTCACTACCTTTTCCCCTTGCGGCTTCTTCACGACGCCGGAAGCGGTCGATGGCGATATGCCGATGCGCAGACGCGTAAATTTCTTCGTCTTCACGGCACGCATAATAGACTCCAATCCCTTGTGTCCTCCGCTGCCCCTGTCGTATGAGAGCTTTATCGCGCCGAGTGGAAGATCAAGATCGTCGTAGACGACGACGAGTCGCTCCGCCGCCTTCACGCTCTTCACGAATTTCGCGACTGCGTTCCCCGATTTGTTCATAAAGGTGTCGGGAGCGACAAGCGCAACTGCCGTTTTCTCCACCAAGCCGCTCGCGACGTGCGCTTTCGCCTTCCTATCCTCTTTCCAATCGGTAAATTTGAGGTTCTTCGCGAAATGATCGAGTGCCATACGCCCTGCGTTGTGCCGCGTCATGTCGTATTCCTCTCCGGGATTACCGAGCCCGACAATTACCCATGCCATATGAATACGATACATACTATCGCGCATCTTGTATCGTGTATAGAAATCCAAAGCGGGTAGATTTCCTTCTCCCGCCACCACAACGACGCGCGGAAAACGCATCGACCACTCCAATCACTTGGTGTCAATCCCGATGCGGCGGTAGAATGTGCGCACATGAATGATCCTGTGATGCAAAATGGTTCATCACCGGATGTGCGCAGTGAATCTTCGCGCTCTCTCATCCTCTATGTCGTCGTCGCGCTTGGTCTCGCGCTCTTTGTGCGCTTCTTTGTCGCTGCGCCATACGTCGTGGTAGGCGCTTCCATGGAGCCGACCTTCGACGATTATCACTACCTCATCATTGATCGCTTCTCCTACCGTATCGAGGAGCCGAAGCGAGGCGATGTCATCGTCCTTGATCTCCCGCAGGAGACATCGCGCGCGCTTATCAAGCGCATCATAGGTCTTCCAGGCGACACGGTCATCCTCGAGGGGCGCAGTGTGAAGATCGTGAACGCGGAATACCCCGACGGATTCATCCTCGACGAGCCGTATCTCGATCCGGCGAATCTCGGAGGTGCCTCGCACATGCGCGTCACGCTCGGCGAAGATCAATTCTTCGTGCTCGGCGACAATCGCCGCGTCTCCGCCGATTCGAGACTGTGGGGAGTCTTGCCGCGCAACGATATCGTAGGGCGCGTGCTCCTGCGCCTGTATCCCCTGAGCCAGCTCGGGATATTCCCCGGTGAATTCCAATTCAATTCATGATCCGCCTCAAAGACACGCGGCATTCGTCGACGTCGGAGTTCCTCTCGTCCGCTATCGGCATCGCCGAATACTACGGCTTCTCGCACCTCGATGCGCTGCCGCGCGTCGCGCAGAGCGAAAAACATCGACCGTACTCCGTCGCCAAAGTGGAATCAGAGATCACGCTCGCGCGGCGCGACGAACGCGCCCTCCTCTCCGCCGCGCGCAAATGTCTCACAAACTCTGAGCGCGGTCGTACCACGCTTGCGTGGCGCACAAGCGCTTCCGCCGCCGCACCCGGGCTCACGCTCGAGCTGCACATCGTGGGTCCTTCGAGCGCGATCGCGGAAGCGCTCCTTATCGTCGTCGCACATGCGATCGCGGAAGAATCCGGCGTCGCTGGTCGCACCCTCTCGATCAACAACATCGGCTCCCTTGAATCTTCCAATCGCTACGTGCGCGATGTGGGGCTCTACCTGCGCAAACACATCGAATCGATCACGCCGACGCTGCGCCCGCGCGCGGCAAGCGATCCGCTCGGGACACTCGTGCAGCTCGTCGAACGCGGTCATCCCGCCATTTCTCGCGCGCCGCAGCCGATGGAGTACCTTACAGAAGAAGAGCGGCGGCGTTTCTGGGAATTACTGGAGTACCTTGAGATGTTTGGGCTTCCCTATGAGCTCGATCCGCACATACTCGGAAGCCGCGATTGCTGGTCGCACTCGCTCTTCGAGCTTTCGGCGCTCGATCAGGAATCCGGCTCTCAGGTCGCGTTCGCGCTCGGCGGTCGCTATGACCCTCTCATGAGCCGATTTGCGCGCACGCCTATGTCGGCTGCGACCGTCTCTATCGCGTGCGAAATCCGCGGCAAGACCCATATCAAGCGCGAAGCGCCAAAAGTGCGCGGCGACATCCAGCCAGCGATCTACTTCGCGCACCTCGGCGACGAGGCCCGCCGGCGCGCGCTTTCGGTGCTCGAGAATCTCCGCCGTGCAGGCATTTCCGTCCACCAAGGACTCTGGCATGAGAGAATCGCCGAGCAAATGACGGACGCGCGCAAGCTCGCGACGCCATACATCCTCATCATGGGGCACAAAGAGGCGGTCGAGGGAACGATCCTTGTCCGCGAGGTCGCAACGAATTCGCAAGACGCGATCCCCCTCCCCGAACTCTCCTCCTACCTGAAGCGACGCCGGGTCGGAATCCCGAGGACGTAGCCAAGTCCGAAGAGATTGCCCTGGAAAGAACCCCGTGGTACAGTGGCGCTTCATGGGTATCAATGCAGAAGTACAGAAGAGCGGGACGGAAAACGTCCTTTCCACCATCCGCAAATTCTCGCGGCGCGTCCAGGGCACCGGTCTCATCAAGACCGTGCGCCGTGGTCGCTACTACGCGCGCGGCGCGTCAAAGACCGTCAAGAAAAAGCGCGCGCTCAAGCTCATCAAGCGCCGCGCCGATTACCGCCAGCTTGTGAAAGAAGGGAAAGTGATCGAAGCGCCTCCACGCGGCGCAAACCGCGAATCGCGCGATTCAAGCTCTCCCCGTCCCTCAGAGACTCCGATCGCCCGCTAGTTTCCGGTCCCTCGACCTCTTATCTCGATGCTGAAGAAACGCCGCGTGCGTCCCCCCGCCGTTTCCATACGGAAAACGATCCGCTCCGCGGTACCGAAGATTCCTTTCGAGGAAATCGCGACCGAGATACTTTCCGAGCACTACGATCTCTCCCTCGTCCTCTGCGGCGATGTGCTCGCGAAGCGCATGAATCGCACTTATAGGAAAAAGACCTACTCGCCCAACGTCCTCTCCTTCCCGCTCGACCGCCATGAGGGCGAAATTTTTCTGAATATCGAGTGCGCACGGCGCGAAGCAAGAAAATACGGCGTGCCGCTCCGCGAGCGTATCGCCCTACTGTTCGTCCACGGATGCTTCCACCTCAAAGGTCTCGACCACGGAAAGAAAATGGAATCGGCGGAACGCGCAATACTCACGTCGTTCAAGCTCGTCGGGAAGTGATGTGCTATCCACCAGGCGACACCACGGCACACCTCGTTTCCGAGCTACAATGTCTAGCAATGAGACGCCTGTACACGGGTATCGATATCGGCACATACCACGTGAAAGTGGTAATAGCTGAAGCGGGAGAGAATCCCGATATGCCCATGCACATCATCGGTACCGGCACGTCGGTATCGCGCGGTTTGCGCCACGGATACATCGTCGATACCAAAGAAGCGGCGCGCAGCATCCGCGAAGCGCTCGACAGAGCATCGTCTGCGGGGAAAGTGCGCGTGCGCCACGCCCGCCTCGCGGTCGGCGGCGTGGGGCTCGACGAAATGCGCTCGATGGGCGAAGTCAATCTCACCGCCTCCGGCGGTATCGTGACCGAGCGCGAGATAGAGCGCGCGGAGCGGGAAAGCCAAAAGAAGCTCGCGCCGAAATTGGTGAACCGCACCGTCATCCATACGATCCCGATTGAATTCCGCGTCGACGGCGTCAAAGCGTTCGGCAAGCCGCACGGCATGCAAGGTACCAAGCTCGCCGTCGAGACACTTCTCATCACCATGCTCACGCAGCACTACGAAGATCTCATCGGCGCAGTCGAGGGCGCCGGTGTCGAGGTGGACGACGTCATGGCATCCCCGCTCGCTGCGGCTCTCGTCACGCTCAGCAAAGCGCAGAAAACCGCGGGCGTGATCCTCGCAAACATCGGGGCGGAGACGCTCTCGGTGGCGATTTTCGATGAAGACACACCCCTTTCGATAAAAGTATTCCCGATCGGCTCCAACAACATCACAGAATCGATCGCGCTCTCCTTCCAGATTCCGCTTCCCGAAGCCGAACAAATGAAACGAGGCGCGATCATCGGGAGCGATATCCCGACCAAGCGCATGCAGACACTCGTCGCCTCGAAGCTCAAAGATATGTACGCCCTTGTCAACGCGCACCTGCGCTCGATTGGTCGGCATCGCCTGCTCCCGGCAGGCATCGTCATCACCGGGGGCGGCTCCGGTCTTACATCGGCGACAGAGATAGCGCGCGCGATACTCAAGCTTCCTTCGCAGGTCGGGCAGATCGGGAACCTTTCGCGCACATCGAGCGTCGATGCCACCTGGGCGGTCGCGTACGGTCTCTGCCGATGGGCGTACATGGAAGACGCGGCGCGCAGCAAATACAGCTTCAGCGACATCGTCGCGAACGGTTGGGACTCCTTGAGACAAGGCATGCGAAGTTTGCTGCCGTAAAAGACACGCTCCCCAGGTCGTGTCAAGTTTGCCCTTTTGGACTCGATTGGTATCATGTCCGAGTCATGAGCAAACAAGTGAAATCCGATATCGAGTCATTCGCGCGAATTCGCGTCGTCGGTGTCGGCGGGTCCGGAGGGAATGCGGTGAATCACATGATCGCATCGCACGTACAGGGAGTCGACTTCATCGCCATCAATACTGATGGTCAGGATCTCCACAAAAATAAAGCAAAAAGAAAAATCCATATCGGCAAGACGCTCACGCGCGGGCTCGGCGCCGGGATGAATTCGGAGCTCGGCAAACAAGCCGCAGAAGAGACGCGCGAGGAAATCCAAGATGCAATCAAAGGCTCCGACATGGTCTTCATCACCTGCGGCATGGGAGGAGGCACCGGCACAGGTGCCGCACCCGTCGTCGCGAAGGTCGCGCGCGAGCTCGGTGCGCTCACCGTCGCCGTCGTCACCCGCCCATTCGGCTTCGAAGGCGCGCAGCGCATGCGCCTCGCGGAGAACGGCTTGCAGGAGCTTCGCAAAGCGGTTGATGCTCTTATCACCATCCCCAACGACAAGCTGCTTGCGATCGTCTCGCGCGAGACCGGCATCAGAAATGCCTTCGCCATGTGCGACGACATCCTGAAGCAGGCGGTCGATGGCATCTCCGATCTCATCACCACGACCGGCATCATCAACGTCGACTTCGCCGACGTGCGCACGATCATGCACAACGCGGGCAGCGCCCTCATGGGCATCGGCACCGCGATCGGCGAACATCGCGCGGAAGTCGCGGCGCGCGCCGCCATCAATTCCCCGCTCCTCGAAGTCTCCATCCACGGTGCAAAGGGTGTCCTCTTCTCTGTCGCAGGCGGCGACGACCTTGGAATGCTCGAGGTGCAGGACGCCGCAAACGTCATCACCGAAGCCATCGACCCGGAAGCCAAAGTCATTTTCGGCGCCGTGACCGACGACACTCTCAAAAAAGGTCAGGTGCGCGTCACGGTCATCGCGACGGGCTTTCCCGAGAGCGTGCAGCGAAGCGCACTGTTTGCTGGATCGCAGCGTCTCGCGGCGGCGCGTAAAGAACAAGACGTCCCTCCGGTCAATGCCCGCGTACGCGAAGAAATGAAATCCGAGACGGAAGAAAAGCAAGAAAAACCGACCCGTCCGGCGAAGGCAAATGCCGCGAAAATAGAAACTCAGCAGGAAGACGACGAAGCGTGGGGCGGACTCCCTTCTTTCCTGCGAAGGAAGTGAGGTGCGCGTGATACACTGGTCGGACCATGTCTGATTTTGAATTACTCATTGTGGGCGGCGGACCCGCCGGCGCCGCCGCGGCTGTCTATGCGGCGCGCAAACAGCTCAAGACCGCGATCATCACCGATGAGTGGGGCGGGCAAAGCAACATCTCACTCGATGTGCAAAATTGGATCGGCACACCGTCGATCTCGGGTGCAGATCTCGCGAACGCGCTCAAAGCGCATGTGGAAGCGTACAAGGGTGAATTCCTGGAGATCATCTCTCCCGCTCGCGCCATCGCACTCGAGCTGCACAACGACGTTGTGCAAGTCAGACTTGCACAAGGGAAGGACGAAAGAATGATCGAGTCAAGAGCGCTTTTGATCGCCTCCGGCGCAAGGCGGCGCAAGCTTGAAGTGCCTGGTGCTGCAGCATTCGATCAAAAGGGGCTCACCTACTGCGCGAGCTGCGACGGACCGCTCTTCAGCGGGCAAGACGTCGCCGTCATCGGCGCGGGGAACGCCGCATTCGAAACCGCGCTTCAGCTGCTCGCCTACTGCAAGACGGTCACGCTCCTCAGCCGCTCGGAGACGCTTCGCGCGGACGAAATTACGGTCGCTGCTGCACGCG
Source organism: uncultured bacterium (assembly GCA_903858755.1). Taxonomy (GTDB): domain Bacteria; phylum Patescibacteriota; class Minisyncoccia; order Phycocordibacterales; family UBA2100; genus UBA10103. Next base: position 19,659 of record CAIOKC010000005.1, read on the forward strand.
CACATCCAAATATGCGCATCATCACCAATGCTGAACCAACGGCGGTCGAGGGCGCACAATTCGTCACCGGACTAACATACAAAGACACGAACGCAGGGAAGGAAACCCTGCTTCCCGTCGTTGGCATCTTCGTCGAAATAGGACTACTCCCGAATACGGAGTGGCTCGGCTCATCAGTAGAGCTCACTCCCATCAAACAGGTCGTCGTCGACCCTCGCACGCAGCGCACATCGCATCCTCGCGTGTGGGCGGCGGGGGATTGCACGAATGGCATCTACCACCAAAACAACATCGCCGCTGGCGACGCAGTGAAAGCTCTCGAAGATGTGTACATGTTTCTCCGCCGCAACAAGAGCGAGGCGTAGTGCTTACTCCGTCACAACGACTGAGCCTGTCCTGTATGCATGAATGTGGTCGTGGTATCTCCACTCGCCCACGTGATCGAAAGTGAATTCCCAGGACTCTCCCGGCTTCAATCCTCTGCAAGCATCGAAGTCGCTACCGAGGCAGTCGGTAGGAGATTTCTGCGGGTACAGGCTGTGCGTAGGATGGACGGCGGACGCGGGCCAGACATCCTCGTCGGAAGTATTGACCCATCGCACCGTCTGACCTTTGCGGATGGTTACCGTCGACGGCTCGAATCCTTTATTGGTAAACGCTATAAGCACGTCGAAGTTGTCATCTCCCGCCTCCGGCACTTCACCACCGCTCCCTGCCGGCACATCCGCTTGAATCTGCGCTACGGCGTCTGCGGCATACGTCTGCCACAGGAAATATCCTGCGCCCGCAAAAAAGCAGAAGGCAAGGAATACGGAAATCCAGCGTGTCATCCGCAGACTATACCACGGGGGCATTTTTCCGAGCGAGAAACTCGCGCCCGTGCCCGACCTCGGTATTGATTGGTATGTTCCGCTGGCAGAGATCGCACTCCGACTCAGGCCACTGATCCAAATGCACACTGAGCAACGATTCAAACACCGGTGGATTCCCCACCGCTTCGCGAGACACCTCTCCCCGATTGCAGAGCGCGACCGCGCCGACGACGTCAGCTCCCGCAGCGCGAACCGTATCAACGACTTTCTTGATCGAGCCACCTGTCGTGGTGAGATCTTCGACGACGAGCGTCTTCTTTCCCTTGATGACCGCGTCATACCCGCGCCGCACGACAAAGCCGCCCTGCCCGTCTTTATCCGCATACACGGCGGATACGTCGCGCCCGGAGAGTTCTGAAAGATGATGCGCCGTCCACTGCGCCAGTATCGCCGCTGCGACCGCAGGACCGATCACTACTTCTACGCCAGCGTCCTTGTATCGCTCCGCCATCGCGCGGCACAGTCGCGAGGTTTCCGCCGTATAAGGGTAGAGCGCGTCTTTGTTGACATACGTATCCGCATGGAGACCAGAGGTGAAAACGAAATGCCCGGCACGGAATGCTCCCACTTTTTGCAAAATGTCGAGTACTTCGGATTCATCCATATCTTGAATATATCACAGCGCTTTTGTAATAGCGCCACGGAGTTCTTGCGCCTCTTTGCGTGCTGCCTCGGCAAAATCATCTCCACTCGAAGAGAAGATGACCGAGCGCGACGCGCAGATGATCATGCCGCGCCCGCGGCTGTCTTTCGCCGCCGCGACGGTCTTTCGGAGATCTCCCCCCTGGGCGCCGATGCCGGGGATAAGTATCGGCATGTCGCCGACGATTCTCCGAACCTCCGCGAGCTCGTCGACGTGAGTTGCACCTGCCATCACGAGACAGTTCCCATGCTCATTCCATTCGTCGACGACGTGCCGCGCGACGACCGCGTAGAGCGGCTCTCCGTCGACCAAGAGCGCCTGGAATTCGCCTGAGCCCTCGTTGGACGAACGCACAAGGACAATGATCCCTTTTTCTCTCCGAGCGAGGAACGGGGCAAGGGCGTCCCTCCCGAAATACGGATGTACCGTAATCGCGTCTGCGCCAAGACGGTCGAACGCGGAAACGACGTAGCCGTTGTTCGTGTTGCCGATATCCGCGCGTTTTGAGTCGAGGACGACGACCACATCGGGCGCAGCGTCATTGATATACGAAATGGTGTCGCGGAGCGCACGCCACCCGTCTTCCCCGTGCGCCTCATAGAACGCCGAGTTCGGCTTGTAGCCACACACGAGATCTTTCGTCGCGTCGACGACCGCCGTATTGAAAGCGAGAATCCCTTCGTACACCCCCTTGCTGCGCAAAGACGCCGGAATCTTCTCAAAATCAGTATCGAGACCTACGCACAGGAAATTACCCTTGTCCCACTCCGCTTCAAGAAGTTGCCTGAAATCGCGGTTCATTGCCGACCATACTAGCATGAGAGAAGCCGGCGGACCCTGAGGTCCGCCGGCTCGATATCCACCGACTGCGGCGAAATGCTACCAACGCCAACCGTTGGCTTCGTGCTTGCCCGGATGAATCTTCTTCTTGGGCGGGACTTCGGGCTTGAGCGGCGGTTTCGGTGTCTCTTTCCGATCCGTATCCGGACGCGAAGATTGTGAAGATCCCTTGGGATCGCTGGTTTGTTTGCCCATCGTATGACCTCCGGTTTGGGAATAGTAGCTACAGAAGATAATTCCTCTGTAGCATAGTATCCCCAAAGCATGTAGGTCGGCAAATTTCCATACACCCATCCCTCCTCAAAGAACCGAAAGAACTCAAACAAAAACCTCCGCTTGTCGCGGAGGTTTTTGTGTTTGTTTCGTGTGATTATGCAAAACAAACGCCTCCGCAAGCGGTGATCATCATCTGCATCATCATCGCGGACACATGCTGCATAACAGATCCACTCTATCGCGCTACCCCATTCTGTCAACACGCTGTACGGGATCGCCACATATGTTTATCTCGACCTATAGGTATAGATAAACAATATCTGTAAACAACGAGGGATACATGCTCTCAAGCGCTGATCGTTGATGACTCTACGAATTCAAAATCTTAAGCTGTGACCCTATCGGGAATCGAACCCGAGTTAACAGCTTGAAAAGCTGCTGTCCTAACCACTAGACGATAGGGCCTTGCGCAGCAATATATCGTATTTTCTATGAACTCGAAAGTGTGGTACGTTGTCTTTGGCTGGATCGTTAGCGCGCATGCCGCAGATGCAACGTGCGCGGGTGGATTTTCTAATCGCCCGAATGGAGAGGTGGCTGAGTGGTCGAAAGCACCGGTTTCGAAAACCGGCAGACTGGAAACGGTCTCGAGAGTTCGAATCTCTCCCTCTCCGAAAATGAAGAAATCCTTGGCGACTCTCAAGCGCGATGAGCGGTTTGCGCGACTCATAAAGAAACACGGTGCTCCGGCGCTCTCGCGCGGCGATGTCTCGGGAAACGGCATGTTCCGAGCGCTTGTGCGATCGATTATCTACCAGCAGCTTTCGGGAAAAGCCGCGAGCTCTATCCACTCACGCTTCCTCGCCCTCTTCCCCCGCAAGCGCCCCACGCCGCGGCAAGTGCTCGGGATGAGTGAAAGCGGGCTTCGCGCCTGCGGCTTGTCGCTCCAGAAGATCGGCTACATGAAAGACCTCGCGCAGAAATTCGAATCTCGCGCCATCAAACACCGCTCGTTCGCGAAGATGCAGAGTGAAGAAATCGTCGCGCACCTCACGCAGGTCAAAGGTGTCGGCGAGTGGACGGTGCACATGTTCCTTATCTTCACGATGGGACGGCTCGACATACTCCCGGTCGGCGACCTCGGCATCAGAAAGGGCTTCCAGATCGTCTACGACCTGAAAGCCCTCCCAGATAGAAAGACAATGGAGCGCCTCGCCGCGGATTGGCGAGCGCACGCATCGATAGCCTCGTGGTACCTGTGGCGTGCGGCGGACGAAGCGAAGACGAAATCCTAATTCCCGCGAAGCGCGGAGAACATCGCACCCGAAACCGCGCCGTCGGAATTCATGACGAGCGTGTCTTTGTGAAGGTCGAAGGATTTGTCTCCGTCGTCCACATACACGAGCACCTGATACATCTCTCCCGCCACCGTATTGCGCAGAAGCTCCACCTGCACGGCTTGGTGCGTGCCTGCGTCGACGCGAGCCGCGCCCAAGACGCGACCGCTCGAATCACGCACCGCGACCCATCCCATCTGCGGGACGGAGACCGATTCGACGACAACGAAGCTGCCTGCCGGCTGATCGCCGACAGAGACGGCATCGCCGCTCACGCTCATATCGCCTGCCACAAAGCTCGGCGATTTCGTCTCCCCATTCACGGTGTCGGATACTTTCGTCGAATCCGACACGGCGGTGCCTTTCACTCCTGCATTCTGCGCGCCAAACATCCACCACGCTCCCGCGAGGAGGGCGAGCACCAACACGCCGATAATACCCTGATACGTTCGTTCACTGACTGTCATATATGCGCACGCGTTGTATTAACGAATATAGACCCAGTGTATCGCGCGAAAAGACGCCCGCAAGGGGGCGTTGTATCCCCCATATTGGGAGCAGTGGAAGTATCAGTACTCCGACCGGATGGTCTCCCAGATATCGGCCACAGGGATTGACCCTTCGCGCACAATGACCGGCTCTTCACCGCTCACGTCGACGACGGTCGAAGGAATGCTCGTCGGCAACTCACCCGCATCGATCGCGAGGTTGATCTGGGAGGAATCCCCAAGCTGCTCACGTATGCGATCGATACTCCGCTCCGGATCTCGCCCCGCACGATTCGCGCTGGTCGTCGTGTATGGTCTGCCATACTCGCGCGCGAGCGCGATGCAGAAATCATTGCGCGGGATGCGGAATCCGATCGTCGACATGCGAGTCGCGACGCCTCCTTCCACCCCTTCTTTCTTCTTCAAAATAAGCGTGAGCGGACCGGGGAGGAATTCTTCTGCGAGCTTGCGTGCAAACAGATTGACCTCTGCATATCGCTCTGCCATCGCAAGGTCCGTGATGACGCAATGTATCGGCTTCTTTTCGTCGCGCCCCTTGATGGCATACACTGTTGCGACCGCCTCATCGGAAAACGCATCGGCACCAAGCCCATAGAGCGTATCGGTGGGATACAGGATGACACCCCCTGCGCGGAGAGTCTCTGCCGCTTTCTCGACAGCGCTCTCGAGGACACTATCTTTCAAACGAATGGTTTCCATTGTATGAAGACTACCGAAAAATCATCGATTCTGCTATAGTTTCCCCGTCCGCTGATATACAGCGTACGCGCGCTTACCTGCCTGCGGCAGGCAGGGCTCCGGTGGGTGATGCGGTGTACTGGAGACAGTCGCGCAGAGGGAGTTCTTTGGGTATACAACGCGCGCTTAGCTCAGTGGTAGAGCATCGTCTTGACGTGACGAGGGTCGGGGGTTCGATCCCCTCAGCGCGCACCACTCTTGTGTTTCTACGAATCCTGGATGAATCCGCCCGCTTGGTGGCGCCACAGCTCGGCATAGATACCGCCCGCATTGATCAACGCTTCGTGCGAACCGTCTTCGGCGATCGCGCCGCGATCGAGCACGACGAGGCGATCCATCTCGCGCAGAGTGGAGAGTCGATGCGCGATTGCGATGACCGTCTTCCCTTTCATCAATTCATGCAGTGCTTTCTGGATCTCGACCTCAGATTCCGAATCGAGCGCGCTGGTCGCTTCGTCGAGGAGGAGTATCGGGGCTTTCTTGAGGATGGCGCGCGCGATTGCGATGCGCTGGCGCTCTCCGCCCGATAGCTTCACGCCGCGTTCGCCCACCATCGAATCGTAGCCGCTCGGCAATCGCTGGATAAAATCGTGCGCTTGGGCAAGCTCCGCCGCATGGACGACGTCGTCATCCGTCGCCGAAGGGTCCCCGTACGCGATGTTCTCGCGCACCGTGCGGTGGAAAAGGAGCGGCTCTTGCGGCACCACGGCGATTGCATTGCGGAGACTCTCCTGCGTCGTGCTCGCGATATCGATTCCATCTATCAAGATCTTCCCTCCGCTCAACTCGTGATGGCGAAGCAAGAGGCGGATGAGCGTGGATTTACCCGCGCCGCTTCTTCCGACAAGCCCGATTCTTTCTCCGCCCGCAATCTTCAGATCCAGCGATTCGAAGACGGGGGCGTCGCCGTATTTGAAAGAAGTGTGATCAAATACGATCTCTCCTCTCTTCACCGCAAGCTCGATCGCATCGGGTCTGTTTGGGATGCCGTGCGGCTCCGTGATCTCATCGAGACTTTCCTGTATCTCGCCCCACACCTCTGCGAATTTGTTGAAATTCGAACCGAGAGATTGCAGGAGACCTTCGATGCGGAAAATCACGGTGATGACGAGAATGATGTCGCCGAGAGAAAGGGAGCCCGCGCGCGCGAACTCTACCGTCGCGAAGACCATCGCTCCGCCGAATACGACGAGCAGCGCGCTATTGAATACCCGCGTCCACTCTCCGAAAGCCCAGCTTCTGAAATGCGCTATGCGCCGATTGTCGATCGCGCTTTTGAGTCGCTCGATCTCGAATTCGCGCCGCGCGTATTCCTGCATAGCGCTCACATTGGTGAGGAGGTCAACGGTCGCGCCATTGATCTTGGTCTCGAGATCGTGCGCGCGCGCCGCAAGCGGCACGCGCTTCAGCCCGAGATACGCATTGAGTGCAAGGATGATGACGACCCACGCAAGGAATATCCACGCGATTGTGGCATTCACCGTGAATACAATGATGAAACTCGCGACCGCGGTCACCGCAAGCTCGAGAAATTCCCACAATGTGATATCGACGATGTCGCGCACGCCGGTCGCGGCGTGCCGGATCTTGTTCATGATAGAGCCGGCGAATCGATCGGAAAAGTACGCGCGGCTATGCAGGGTCACGTACGAGGTGAGCGCGTAGCGCGCGGTCGCCGACGCGCCCGTCGCCCACCGCGCGCCGGCGAATCCGCCGATCCTCCAAAGCGCCTTGGCGATACCGAGGAAAAGGATGTATAAGCCGCACGCAAACAAAAGCGGTTCGTATGAGCCGCCGTTCACGAGGGCATTCGCCGCATTCGCGACCATCTTAAACACATAGGGGACGCCCGCGACGACCGCATTGGCAATAGCCGCAAGGACAAGCGAGAATATCGCCGCCCTCCAGTGCGGTCGAGAAGAAAAAAGAAAGAACCGCAAAGGACTCTTGCTCATTGGGAGGTCATCGCGCCATACAGATTTCATAAAGATCCATTATGCGTTATAACCTCCCTATGCGCATCCTCGGCATTGAGACAAGCTGCGATGAGACGGCGGTCTGCCTTATCGAGACACAGGGCTCCTTCGGGCCCGGCTTCTCCTTTTCCATACTCGGCAACACGCTTTATTCACAAGCCGCGCTCCACGCAGAGTACGGCGGGGTCTTCCCGAATCTCGCTAAGCGCGAGCACGCGAGGAATCTCGTGCCGCTCCTCCAAAGCATGCTCAAGGACGCGGGTGAACTCGAAGCGGCTGATATGATATATCATATCGACTTTGAGACGTTGCTTGAGCGGGAGCCGGAGCTACTGCAACAACTTCCCCCCTTCCTCGAACGGCACAAAAAACCCGCCATCGACTGTATCGCGGTCACACACGGACCGGGCTTGGAGCCGGCACTCTGGGTCGGCATCAATTTCGCTCGCGCGCTTGCGACAGCGTGGGATATCCCGCTCGTTGCGGTAAATCACATGGAAGGACACATCGTGCTCTCCATGATGGCGGGGAGTGGACTTACTCACTTTGAATTCCCCGTACTGTCACTTCTTATTTCCGGCGGGCATACTGAGCTCGTGCTCTCCGAGACATTCGGATCCTACAACATCATCGGGCAGACACGAGACGACGCGGCGGGAGAAGCATTCGACAAGGTCGCGCGCCTCCTTGGGCTCGGCTACCCCGGCGGACCGGAAATCTCTAGGCTCGCCTCGCAAGCACGCAATGAACGACTTACAAAATCGTTCATTTTGCCGAGACCGATGATTCATGAGGATACGCTTGATTTCTCGTTTTCCGGTTTGAAAACCGCGGTGCGCAAGATTGTCGAGCAAGGTGCGCTGACGGAGACAACAAAGCAGCAGCTTGCGCGAGAATTCGAAGACGCCGTCGCGGACGTACTCGTCGGCAAGACGATTCGCGCGCTCGAAGAGTACGGCGCGCAGACTGTCCTCGTGAGCGGCGGCGTATCAGCAAACACGCACATCCGCCTCTGCCTTGGAGAGGCTTTGGCGAAGACGGGCGGCGGCACCAGGCTCCTCGCCCCGCCGCCGGAGTTTGCGACCGACAACGCGCTCATGATCGCGCTTGCAGGCTACTTTCATGCACTCGAAGGCGATTCCACAGATCCTTCTGCCCTCGTCGCGCGGGGAAATCTGAAGCTCGCGTAAAGCGGGTTTTTGCTGCTAAAATGCCTCGATGGAGCCATCGAAAGCGCCAGAACTATTCCTGAAACCCTACAACCCCGCAGAGCGCGAACCAGAGATTCTCGACGCCTGGGAAAAAAGCGGCTACGGGAATCCCGACACCTGCGAGAGAGCCGGTGTCGTCGACCCTTCGAAAGGTACGTACTCAATAGTCCTCCCGCCTCCGAACGTGACGGGAACCCTTCACATGGGTCATGCCGCCATGCTCGCGATTGAGGATATCTTGATTCGCTACCACCGCATGCGCGGCTACAAGACGCTGTGGGTGCCCGGTACCGACTCCGCCGCGCTCGCCACGCAATCGAAAGTGGAAACGGAAATCTACAAAAAAGAGAAGAAGACCCGGCACGATCTCGGTCGCGAAGAGCTCATGCGCAGGATCGACGCTTTCGTCGAGGAGAGCAGAGCGACGATCGTCAACCAGACGAAGAAGATGGGCTCCTCGCTCGACTGGTCGCGCTATGCCTACACTATGGACGAACGGCGGTACGCGGCGGTCGTGGAAGCATTCGTCCGTATGTACGACGCGGGTCTTATCTACCGCGGCGATCGTATCGTCAACTGGGATCCGAAGCTGCAGACCGCCGTCTCCGACGACGAGATAGAGTATGTCGAACAAAAAGATCCGTTCTACCATTTCCAGTACGGTCCGTTCGTCATCGGCACCGTACGGCCAGAGACGAAATTCGGAGACAAGTACGTCGTGATGCATCCAGACGATCAGCGCTACAAGGAATACGCGCACGGTCAGAAGATTGATCTCGAATGGATCAATGGTCCCATTACCGCGACCATCATCAAGGACGAAGCGGCGGATATGGAATTCGGCTCTGGCGTGATGACGATAACGCCGGCGCACTCTGCGATAGATTTCGAGATAGCGCAGCGCCACCATCTGGATGCCGAGCGCGTCATCGACGATCGCGGCATCCTCCTCCCCATCGCCGGAGCGTTCGAGGGTCAGCACATCAAGAAAGCCCGCGCCGCGATCGTCGACAAACTCAGGGCAAAGGGACTTGTCGTGAAAGTGGACGAGGATTACACGCACAACGTGGCGACGAACAGCCGCGGAGGCGGCATCATCGAGCCGCAGATAAAACTCCAGTGGTTTATCGGCGTCAACAAAGCCGTACGATTCCCCGACGGCAAGATGGCGACGCTAAAGGAGCGGATGCGTGAGAGCGTGGAGGACGGCGCGATCAACATACTCCCGGAGCATTTCGAAAAGATCTACTACCACTGGATAGATAATCTCCGCGACTGGTGCATTTCGCGCCAGATATGGTTTGGACATCGCATTCCCGCATGGTTCAAAGACGGCGAAATACGAGTGGGCGCGGAATCCCCCGGCGAAGGGTGGACACAAGATGAGGACACACTCGACACGTGGTTTAGCTCCGGTCTCTGGACATTTTCTACACTCGGCTGGCCTGAAGAAACGGAAGACCTCAAGGTGTACCACCCGACGAGCGTACTCGAGACAGGCTATGACATTCTTTTCTTCTGGGTTGCTCGCATGATCCTGATGAGCATGTTCCTCCTCGGCGAAGCCCCGTTCAAAAACGTCTACCTCCATGGTCTCGTGCGCGACGGACAAGGCAGGAAGATGTCGAAGTCGCTCGGCAACATCATCGATCCCCTCGACATGGTCGCGAAATACGGAGCCGACGCGACGCGGCTCTCGCTCATCATCGGCGCAGCGCCCGGCAACGACCTTAAGCTCTCCGAGGATAAAGTGCGCGGCTACAAGAACTTCGCCAATAAGCTCTGGAACATCGCGCGCTTCGTCCTAGAACACTACGACCAACATCTTGTGCAAGTCAGACTTGCACAAGGAGACGACGAACTGATCGACGAGTCAATGAAAGTCGCGACGAGCGTTTCCCACCATATCGATACATTTCGTCTCGATCTCGCCGCAGACACCGCCTACCATTTCGTCTGGGATCGTTTCGCAGCGGAGATTCTCGAAGAATCGAAGCCTATCTTCCGGGGCGACGACCAAGCTGCGATAGCTTCGCGCCAATATGCCATACACAAGATACTAGATACCTCTCTACGACTCCTCCACCCTTTCATGCCATTTGTGACAGAAGCGATCTGGCGAGAACTCCCCACAAAAGAGCGCGATCTCCTCATGGTCGCAAAGTGGCCCGTATAATAGTGTAGATGGGCGAATTTGAGCCGATTATCGCAGCAGCCGCAGGCGGGATACTCCCCGCTCTCGCATGGCTGTGGTTTTGGCTCCGCGAAGACAGCGACCATCCCGAGCCCCGCCGCCTTATCGCACTCGCGTTCCTCGCCGGCATGGTCGCAGTCGCGGTCGTGATACCGCTCGAAAAGAGCGTCGCGCCGTACATAGCCGCCGAGGCGCTGCTGTTCACGGTCTGGTCCGCAATGGAAGAAGTCATGAAGTACTTCTGGGCGCGACTCAGCGTGCTGCGCCGCCGCGAAGACGACGAGCCGATCGACCCCGTCATCTACATGGTGACGGTCGCACTCGGCTTCGCGGCGGCAGAAAACGCGCTGTTCCTCCTCTCGCCGCTTTCGGGCGACACCATAGTGCAGACGGTGATCACGGGAAATCTGCGCTTCATCGGGGCGACGCTGCTCCACGTCCTTTCTTCTGCGGTCATCGGCGTCGCGCTTGCGCTCTCGTTCTACAAATCGAAGCGGAGCAAGCGCATCTATGCATGCTGGGGAGTTATCCTCGCCATCGCTTTGCACAGCGCTTTTAATTTCCTTATACTAAACACACCGGAAGAGCACCTGATGCGCACCTTTGGCATCGTGTGGATCGGTCTGGTGGCGCTTCTCGGCGTGCTCGAATACATCAAGCGCATTCATCCCGTGCTCAAACGACGATTTTCATAACATGAAAAAATCCGGATTCTTCTCGCGGCTCACCGGCTCATCCGACTACCCGGACTATTTTGATAGCACCGGCGAGAGGGCTGTCTTCGAGGGCGAAGGTGAGGAGCGCCACGCCAGTATCTCGACAAAGAACGAGAATTGGTCTGGCGATGAACCGCACGGAGAGCTCGCAGTCGACATCTACCAGACGCCGGACGCGATCGTGGTAAAAGCACTCGTCGCCGGAGTACAGCCGCAATCCATCGATATCTCGCTCACCCGCGAAATGCTTGTGATTTCTGGTCAACGCTCGGACGAGCGTGAGGTAGATGAAGACGGCTACTTCCAGCGCGAACTCTACTGGGGCTCTTTCTCACGCACCATTCTTCTTCCGGAAGAGATTGATGTCGATATGGCGGAAGCGACCGAAAAGCACGGCATCCTCATGATCCGCCTGCCGAAGATCAACAAAAAACGCCAGACGAAACTCAAAGTGCGGGCTCGATAGCCGAGCTAGCTCGTCGGCAATCGCCCTGCCGCTTACTCCCACGAGATTGTCACCGATCCGCTCGAACCGCTTGCGCCGGAGCTACATCCGGCTCCGCCTCCGCCTCCGGCGCCCACCGCAATCGCCACTTGGGAGCCGATCGTGAGAGAGCTCGAGCTATACGTTTTTGCCGATGCGCCGCCCGCGCCGCCATTTCCTCCGCGATACCTCCCCCATACGCCGCCCGCGCCGCCCGAAGATCCGCCACCGGTAGTATTGGTGTCGCCCCCCGCTGCGCTTCCGGCAGCACCGTTTGATCCATTCCACGAACCACCGCCGCCACCGCTTCCTCCGTACCCGAATACCGAGCCTCCGAAGCTGCTCGAGCCACCCGAGGCGCCTGAATCACCCGGCAACATCGTGCGCCCCGGGCATTTCGGACTTCCGCCTCCACCGCCGCCCGCGCCGCTTACGCTCACGCTCAAAGTATTAAATGCAGGGACGACAAACGTGTACGCGCCCGGCGTCGTGTAGGACTGGCTCCCCGGCACAACCGCCCCCGGGAGAAGCGATACCCACGCAGTGCCATCGCAGTACTCCGGCTCTCCGATTGCTTCGACGTATCGGATCGCACCCTCGATTGCTCCGGTGCACGACTCTCCGGAATACCCCGGTCGCATGGCGCCTCCCACATCGAGTGCGACGATTGGATTCTCCACGCGTATGCCAAGGCGCTCTTCCACATACCATCCTCCAAACACGGCAAGCGCATTGAGCGAGATGCCGCCGTCTTTCACCTGATCGGTGCTGCCAGCATTGATCGGAGCGGAAAGCGTGCCTCCGGGAGCAGACTCGATCGGCGCGCTCCACGCGTCCAAGAGCCCCGCCGCCCCGAGAGCCACGACCAGTATCGATACAAAGAGCGCTGCTCGAGCAGCCGGCGATCCAATGCGTAAGGTGATATGACTCATCGTACAGCGGCTAAGATGTCGGAGACCAGCTAGTCCCATTGCAGTACTCGACCTTTTTCGTCGAGCTGTTGTATCTGAGCGCGCCTTCCGTTATCGCCTGACACACTTCCCCGCCGTTGCCAAGGCGGATGGTGCCGGCGACATCGAGGGTCAGCGCGGGGCTCGCATATCCGACACCAAGATCGTCTTCGACATAACCGCTGCCGAATACCGCAAGCGCGTTGACGGAAAGCCCCGCGTCCTTCACCTGATCCGTCGTGCCGATATTGATGGGCGCAGGGACGTTGCCGGCAGGCGCGGTCGCCGTAGGACCGCTCCACGCGGAGAGGAGCGACGCGAAGAGCAAGCACGCGGCGAGGACAAGCGCTATGCCTACATGCTGTTTGAATGAAAGGGTCATACGCTTTCTACTCCCAGGTGATATTGACCTGCCCACGAGCACCAGCGCCGCCAGACGTCTGACCAGTATCGGCAGTGGTGCCACCTGCGCCGCCACTTCCCACGACGACCGTGATGGTACTACCCGAGGTGAGCTGCCCCGCGCTGTATGTCTTGATCACATGTGCGCCGCCTCCGCCGCCGCCTGAGCTGCAATCTGCGCACGTCGCCGCTGCTCCGCCACCACCCGGCACGCCCCCCGGAGCCATACCCGTCGCCCCTCCATTGCCGCCGCTCGGCGAATTGCCGCCGACCCCCTGTGTGTTTCCCGCCGTTCCGTTTTGATTGCTCGACCCGCCGCTCGCGATGCCGCCCGCACCACCCTGCGGCGGCTGGAAACCTCCTTGTCCCGCGCCGCCTCCGCCAGCCGACACCGAAGAATTGAATGTCGATGCGGTGCCGGAGCCGCCAGCATGATGATATCCCGTGCCCCCTCCGCCGCCGCCCCACATCTCCACCGTGAGTGTCGAAGAATAGCTTGGCACGGTGAAAGTGTACGTGCCGGGAATCGTGTAGAGCGTCGAACCGGAGGACGCAGAACCTCCTCCGAAAGCTGACCATTCAGTCCCGTTGCAGAATTCCATCTCCTTCGATCCGCTGTTGTAGCGTATCGAGCCTTCGGTAATCGACTGGCATGTCTCGCCGCCGTTTGCGATGCGGAGGGTGCCGGCGACATCGAGTGCGACGATGGGGCTCGTGCGTCCGATGCCGAGTTTGTTTTCGATATACTGAGAACCGAAGACGGCGAGTGAATTGACGGAGATGCCGGCGTCCTTCACCTGATCCGTCGTGCCGATATTGATGGGCGCAGGGACGTTGCCGGCAGGCGCGGTCGCCGTAGGACCGCTCCACGCGGAGAGGAGCGACGCGAAGAGCAAGCACGCGGCGAGGACAA
>CAIOKC010000006.1 GCA_903858755.1 uncultured bacterium
CATGCTCTCCACCTCCGCTTTCGGATAGAAAAAGATATTCGAGCGCGATATCCAGTGGAGTCGACCGTCGTCGAGAACAGTCTCTGCGTATGTCTTGACCTGATCGGTCGGCACACTCTGCGCTCCTTCGACTGCTACCGTAGCGACGGAGAAACGAGGAAGGTAGGAGACGAAGCTCGCTCCCCATGCGGCGAGTCCAACCGTAAGTACGACGCCGAAGAAGACGAGCGCACGAGCGCGCCTCCTTCGCGCTCGCAGCGGCAGCGGACGGGGGTGTTTCTCCTGCGGAGAGCGAGGAGCAAAGAGCGGCTGCTGACCGCTCGGTCTTCCTGCGCGCAGGTCAATGACCTTTCGAGACGACATCTTTCCCCATGTACGCCCGGAGCGCCTCCGGGATTGCTATCGAGCCGTCCACGCGCTGATTGTTCTCCACGATCTGGCAGAGAATGCGCGGCATCGCGAGCGCCGTGTTATTGAGCGAGTGGACGTAGCGCAAGGTATCGCCGTCGCGGTAGCGGATATTCAATCGGCGTGTCTGAAAATCATGGAAATACGAAGAGGAGTGCGTCTCGCGATATTTTCCCTCGCTCGGCATCCATGCCTCTATATCGTATTTCTTCACCTGCCCGAGCCCGAGGTCGCCGCCGCAATTGACGACCACGCGATACGGCAGCTTCAATTCTTGTAAGAGCTTCTCGGCGTTCGCCGTAAGCTCTTCATGCCACTTCACCGATTCTTCATGATTCGCCTCGCACAAGACAATCTGCTCGTATTTTACGAACTCATGGATGCGGAAAATGCCCTTCGTATCTTTGCCGTGGCTCCCTGCCTCGCGGCGGAAACACGGTGAAAATGAGAAAAACTTGATGGGCAGATTCTTCACGTCGATGGTTTCGTCCATAAAGTAGCCCATCGAGGCGACTTCCGCGGTACCCGCGAGGTACTCGCCATCTTGCGTCTTGTACAAATCCTCTTCGCTCTGAGGAAGGTAGCCGGTCCCGACGAAGGCTTCGCGGCGCACCATAGAGGGGACGATCATCGGCGTGAATCCGGAATCCGCGAATCGATCTTGCACGAAACGCTCAAGCGCCCAGACCAGCCGCGCGCCGTCGTTCTTGAGAAAGTATCCGCGAAAGCCGGCGACTTTCGCGCCTCGCTCGTAATCCGCCATATCGTGCGCGAACAGAAGATCGCTGTGGCTTTTGACGGGGAAATTGAATTTCGGGATCTCGCCCCCATCGCCGGAGGCGGGAGACCACCGACGCACCTCCTGATTGTCGGCATCTGAATCCCCGTCCGGCACCGACATATCGGGCACATTGGGCACCATAAGCATGAGCGCGCGCCACTCTTTCATGATCTCTTGCATCGATTCTTCTTCGAGCTTGAGGGTCTCTTTCACACTCTGCATGCGCGTGATGAGATCGGCACGCCCGGCATCATCCGCAGCGGCTATCGCGCCGGAGGCGGCATGCTGCTCGGCGCGCTTCGTATCTATGGAAAGCTGCATATCCTTCCGCTTGTCGTCGAGCGCCAGAAGCGCTCCGATATCGATGTCGATGTGTTTCTTCTTCGCCCCGGCAGCCACGATCTCGGCGTTCTCTCGGATAAATTTGATATCCAACATGCTAGGATAATACCACTATGGAAGATGGGCTCATAGCGCTCTCCCCAGACCAGCTTCCTCCGCTCCTCAAGGAAATCCCGGATCGTCCGAAAAAACTGTACCTCCGGGGCACGATGCCACGTAGCGAGAAGAAGTGGCTTGCGGTCGTCGGGAGCCGCGCGATGAGTCCGTACGGAAGACAAGCGTGCCGTCATCTTATCGAAGGTCTCCGCGGATACCCTATCGTGATCGTCTCAGGCCTTGCCTACGGAGTCGACGCGGAAGCGCACCGATCCGCACTCGATGCGGGTCTCACGACCGTGGGCGTGCCGGGCAGCGGACTCGACTGGAGCGTGCTCTACCCGAAAGCGCACGCGGGACTCGCGCGCGAAATCATCAAGGCGGGAGGCGCGCTCCTCTCGGAAGAAGAGCCGGGAGCGAAGACTATGGACTACATGTTCCCCAAGAGAAATCGGATCATGGCGGGTCTGTGCCATGCGACGCTGGTCGTCGAGGCGAAAGAAAAATCAGGTTCGCTCATCACCGCAAAATTGGTCACCGAATACAACCGCGAACTACTGGTCGTGCCCGGGTCGATATTTAGCGCGGAGAGCAAAGGCACGCACCAATTCCTGCGCCTCGGCGCGACAGCAATCACGTCGCCTGAAGATATCCTCGCGAGTCTCGGCATGACAAAGCGCGAGGGACCGCTCTCGCTTTCGGAATTGCGCGACGACCTTTCGGAAAGCGAGATGCGCGTGATAGACATTATTTCTTCGCCGCTTCCACGAGAATCGCTTCTCGAAGAGCTCGGCATGCCGATAACGGAAGCAAATATCCTTCTCTCCACGATGGAAATCAAGGGGCTTATCGTCGAAGAACTGGGCGTGGTGCGCGTCCGATAAGTTTGACATGTGCTAGTGTTGTAGGGTATCACTACGCCTCGTATGAAGCTTGTAATAGTCGAATCGCCCGCAAAAGCGAAAACAATCGAGAAATATCTTGGTGAAGGATTCACCGTGCGCGCCTCGGTCGGGCACATTCGTGACCTGCCGAAGAGCAACAAAGACGCCGTCGACGTCGAGGGCGGTTTCGTGCCGCGCTACCTCGTCGTGAAAGAAAAGCAGAAGGTAATCGACGAATTGCACGCCGTCGCGGAGCGCTCCGACGAAGTGATCCTCGCGACAGACCCCGACCGCGAAGGCGAAGCGATCGCGTGGCATTTGGCTGAGACCATAGGTCTCAAAAAGCCGAAGCGCATCGTATTCAACGAGATCACCGAGCATGCGGTGAAAGAGGCTCTCGCGAACCCTCGCGCGATCGACGACGAACTCGTCAGGGCGCAGGAAGCCCGTCGCGTCCTTGATCGACTTTTCGGCTACGACCTTTCCGGTCTTATCTGGAAGAAGGTCCGCTACGGACTTTCCGCCGGTCGCGTGCAATCTCCCGCGCTTCGCATCCTTATGGAAAAAGAGCGCGAGATCCGCGCGTTCGTGCCGGAGAAGTTCTGGGTCATTTCGGCCGATGTGAAGACGAACAAGGGAGAGCGATTCACTGTCGTGTGCAGCGAAGAGCCGCGCGACGAGAAGGAAGCGGAGCGCATCTACAAAGCAGCGCATTCGAAAGAATGGCATGTCGTATCGGTAGACGAGAGCGAAGCGGCGCGTACACCGCGCGGACCATTTACCACCTCGACCCTCCAGCAGGTCGCTTCGACAAGGCTCGGATTCTCCCCATCCCGCACCATGCAGGTAGCGCAGAAATTATACGAAGCCGGACACATCACCTACATGCGCACCGACAGCATGAACCTCGGGAAAGACGCGCAATCAGCGCTCATCGCCGTCGCACGCGAAGAATTCGGCGAGAAGTATATCGAGCCCCGCGTCTACAAGACCAAAAGCAAGAACGCGCAAGAAGCTCACGAAGCGGTACGCCCGACCAATCCTGCGAAGCGCTCGCTCGGCGCAAACGAGGAGCAAAAGAAATTATATGCACTCATACGCGGGCGCGCGCTCGCTTCACAAATGGCAGATGCAAAAATGCTACGCACCAAGATTCTCGCCAACGTGAAAGGCGAGCACATCCCCGACTTCTCAGCCAATGGCTCCCGCGTCATCTTCGACGGCTGGCTCGCGGCAGACACCGGAGCACGCGGCGAAGATGTGGAGCTCCCGAAAGTGCGTCAAGATAACATCTTGACATTGGTTGCAGCGCATACGGAAGCAAAGGAAACGCAGCCGCCGCCGCGCTACTCCGAAGCTGGGCTCGTGAAAGAGCTGGAAAAACGCGGCATCGGGCGCCCTTCGACGTACGCGAGCATCTTGCGCACACTCGAGACACGCGGCTATATCGAGAAACAGGGTCGGACCCTCATCCCGACGCACACGGGCGACGTCGTTTCGTCGTTCATCGAACAAAACTTCGCGGAATACATCAGCGACACCTTCACCGCGGAAATGGAGAACGAACTCGATGAAATCGCCGAAGGAAAACGCGAGTATGCAAAGACGCTCAAGAGCTTCTACGACCCATTTAAAAAGGCGGTGCGAGGTAAAGAAAAGATAGCGAAGATAACGGGCATGGGCGACGCGCCCGCGGAATTCCCCTGCCCCATCTGCAGCGGCGAGATGGAATACAAGCTCTCCCGCACCGGGCGCTTCATGAGCTGCAAGAAATTCCCGAAATGCCTCGGCGCGCGCAAAGAAGACGGCAGCGAGATCGCTCCGCCGAAAGAACTCGGCGAGCCATGCCCGCAATGCAAAGATGGCAAACTCATCGAGCGCGAAGGTCGCTTCGGGCGATTCATCGCCTGCTCGAATTACCCGAAATGCAAATTCGTGAAGCAGGACCCGGCTGAAGCAGAGCGTGCGAAGACAGGTGTCGCCTGCCCGACCTGCAAGAAAGGCGAGATGGTGGAGCGCCGCGGACGCTTCGGTCTTTTCTACTCATGCTCGAATTACCCTGATTGCAAGACGGCGATCAAGGCGAAGCCGACCGGTCGCATCTGCCCCGAGTGCAACTCCCTCATGATGGAAGGGACAAAGACCATACCGGAGCGGTGCTCGAATAAATCGTGCCGGATGCACAATCCTCACAAGCTGGAGAAAAAGTGAGATTTCGCAGCCGGATCTCCCTTTGCCAACTGCGCGGCGGGTAGTAGTATCAATTTGTATGAGCCTCGTCAGTACCCGCCCTCTTAGCGAGATCATCGCCGCGACGACAAACCCGTCGGATGCGGATAAAAAGCTTGTGAGCGAAGCGTATGAGTTCTCAAAAGAGGCGCACAAAGACCAGAAGCGATTCTCGGGCGACAGCTATTTCGTACACCCTGCGGAAGTTGGCTTCCTTCTTGCAGAAGCGGGCATGGACGCGCGCGCGATTGCCGCAGGTCTTCTCCACGACACCATCGAGGACGCCGGCGTCAAGCCGCACACCATAGAAGAGAAATTCGGCGCGGAAGTCCTCGGGCTGGTCGAAGGTGTAACAAAGCTCGGCACGCTGCGCTATCGCGGACTTGAGCGGCATACCGAAAGCTTGCGCAAGCTCTTCGCCGCGACCGCAAAAGACATCCGCGTTCTCATCATCAAGCTCATGGACCGCTTGCACAACGCGCGTACGCTCGAACACGTGCCACGCGAAGAGAAGCGCCTCCGCATCGCACAAGAGACGCTCGAGATCTACGCACCGATTGCCGACCGGCTCGGTATGAGCGTCGCGAAGCAGGAGCTTGAGGATGCCGCTTTCCCCTTCGCCTACCCGAAAGAATACGAGAAAACCCGCGAGCTCGTAAAAGAACGCAAGAATGAAAACGAAAAGCGTCTTCAGAAAGTCGAGCACGACCTCAAGCGCGCGCTCGGAGAAGCGGGAATCCGCCATTTCATGACAGAAGCCCGCATCAAGGGCGCCTACAGCCTATTCCGCAAGCTTGAGCGGAAAGAATGGGACATCACCAAGATCTACGACATGCGCGCGCTCCGCATCATCTTTCCTTCTGTCGCCGACTGCTATACCGCGCTCGGCATCATCCACGCGCAATGGCGCCCGGTGCCCGGAAAGATAAAGGACTACATCGCATTCCCGAAGCCCAACGGCTACCAAAGCATCCACACGACGGTCTACACCGGGGACGGCGGCGCGCTTGAGATACAGCTCCGCACCGAAGCCATGCACCGCGAAGCGCTCTACGGCATCGCTTCGCATCTCACGTACAAAGAGCAGCAGCGGGGGCGGGAAGGAGGGAGGCGAGGTCTCGACTGGATACGACAATTTTTCCCGCGTCTTCGCGGTGCGGCAGATTTGAGCGGTGCGGGAGAGCGCCGTGAAATTGTCCCCGAGTGGGTCCACGAACTCGCGCACGCCCACCAGGAATCGGCAGAGTCGAAAGAATACCTCGATACGCTCAAATCCGATTTCTTCAGCCATCGCGTTTTCGTTTTCACCCCGAAGAGCGACGTGATCGACCTTCCTATGGGAGCGACGCCGATTGATTTCGCCTACGCGGTCCATTCGGATCTCGGCAACAAAATGTCCGGAGCGCGCGTCAACGGAAAGATGGTGTCGCTCGAGACCGCGCTCAGAAACGGCGACATGGTGGAGATCATCACCAAGCCGTCCGCAAAGCCGTCGCGCAAATGGCACGATATCGCGAAGACCAGTATGGCAAGAAAGCAGATCCGCGCCGCGCTCGCCGCGCAGCAAAAGAAATAGCCATTCTCCCATTCCTATATTGTTTATCTGTACCTATAGGTACAGATAAACAATAGCGACTATCAGACGCTGAAATTGCGTATCGAGTAGAGATCGTCGTCTTCTTTCGCCGGCGCGATCGCTGGCTCTCCGGCAACTTCCGGGAGAGGGCTCGCCTGATCAGTCGTGGGCACGGCAGACGCCATCGTATCTTGCGCCTGACCGATCATCGCGCGGATATGCGCGAGATCATCGACAGAAAAGAAATCTATAAGGACCTTCCCTCCCTGCTCCTTCTTCTCGATGCGCACGCGCGTGCCGAGCTTCTCGGTGAGTTCGCGCTCGAGGAGAAGCAGCTCCGGCGTGAGGTCGGTCTTGCGCACTTTCTCGATCGCGACGCGCCGCGCAAGCTGCTCGGATTCACGGACATTGAGGCGCTTCATCACGATCTCTTTGAAGAGAGTCTTTTGTTCTTCCGACTTGTCCATGAGCATGAGCAGAGGACGCGTGTGCCCCTCGGTGATCTCGCCCGCCTGCAACGCATCGAGCATCTCTTTCGGAAGAAGCAGGATGCGGAGCGTGTTGGAGACGTACTCGCGGCTTTTTCCAACGCGCTTGCCCACCTCCGCATGCTTGAGTCCGAATTCATTAGTGAGCCGCTGGAACGCGAGTGCGCGATCGACGACGTTGAGATCCTCGCGCTGGAGATTCTCGATAATCGCAAGCTCAAGCTTCATGCGGTCGCTATCTTCTGAACTCCTGATGACCACCGGCACCTGGATGAGACCCGCGAGCTTCGCCGCGCGAAGGCGGCGCTCGCCCGCGACGAGCTCATACTCGACGGAAATGCCTTCGCCCGGGCGTTCTATCTCCTTGCGAGTGACCGTGAGCGGCTGAAGCACGCCATAGCTTCTGATCGACTCCGCGAGAGACGTGAGAGCGGCTTCATCGAAGCTTTTGCGCGGCTGAAAGGGATTCGGTTTGATGCGATCCACTTCGACCCAAAAGATTGAGTCGTTAAAATAACTCGACATGTGGGAAGTATAACATGCGGCGTTCGTTTGTTTTCCGAGGAAAAACGCCGTACACTCTTGCTAGAATCCCTCGATTGTTGTCTCGGGGGCAGGTACAAGCCGGAGTGGCGGAATGGCAGACGCGCACGACTCAAAATCGTGTATCGCAAGGTGTGAGGGTTCGAATCCCTCCTCCGGCAAAATAAAATAAGACGACCGGGCATACTCATGCCCGGTCTGCGTTTCCTGAGAAGCGTCCATGCACCGCGTACACCGGAGCGAGGACGAGCGCGAGTATATCCACTCTGCCGAATTCGCCGACGAGGACAAACACCGACCCGAGCGAGGCACCGAGCAGCATGATCCGCAGAAACTCTCTATCTGCAAGACACATCTCGTCCCACCGGCTTTTCGGACACGAGGCGACATACCAGACGAGCCACGCAAACGTCGTCAGGACGGCAGGAGGCACAAGAAAAAGAATATACATGGTCACCCCCTTCACGAATCTCCCGGCACCATGCCATAGAGAGATGGTCAGCGCAAGCATTGCCCCACAGCGGGTCATGTCGTATGTTGCAGCGATGAAAAAGCCGCGCATGCTCATCATCGTCGGTCCGACCGCATCGGGCAAATCCGCGCTCGCCGTGCATCTCGCGCGGAGATTCAAAGGCGAGGTGATCTCCGCCGACTCACGTCAGGTATACAAAGGTCTTACTATCGGGACCGGCAAAATATCGAAGCGAGAAATGAAAGGCATCCCGCATCACCTCCTCGACGCGGCGTCCCCGAAGCGGAGATTCAGCGCGGGAGAGTATGCGCGAAGGGCGCGGCGAGCGCTTGATATGATATATCATATCAATAAGCTTCCCATTGTTGTCGGCGGAACGGGATTTTATATAGACGCACTCGTCGGGCGCATCGTGCTACCGGATGTCCCGCCTGATAAGAAACTTCGTGCGCAACTCGGGAAGAAATCCGCACAGCAGCTTTTCACATTGCTCAAAGAGCAAGATCCGAAGCGCGCGAAGTCCATGGACACGCCGAGCGAACGCAATAATGAGGTCCGCCTCATCCGTGCAATAGAGATAGCACAAGGAGATCACCTATCCGGTCAGCCCGGTGATATGATATATCATATCACTTGCGAAAGTGAGCGATACCATATTCTTTGGATCGGGGTGAGACCCGAAGATGCGGAACTCAAGAGATCTATCAATGCACGCCTGAAGCAGCGCATGCGTGCAGGCATGGTCGACGAGGCAAAGCGCGTGCACAAAGCGGGGCTCTCGTACAAGAGAATGCGCGAGCTCGGGCTTGAATACCGTTCGCTTGCTCTCCTTTTGCAAAACAAAATATCCGAGAAAGAGATGGTGCGTGAGCTCGAGAGCGATATCTGGCGCTACGCGCGCAAACAAATCGGATACTGGAAGCGCAACGAGGATATCCGATGGTTTACGCCGGCACAAAAAACGAACATCGAAAGAGTTG
This sequence comes from uncultured bacterium, assembly GCA_903858755.1. Taxonomy (GTDB): domain Bacteria; phylum Patescibacteriota; class Minisyncoccia; order Phycocordibacterales; family UBA2100; genus UBA10103. The sequence continues at coordinate 8,800 of CAIOKC010000006.1, forward strand.
TCCGCAAGTGGCTGGAAAAGTAGCCCATCTCACCCCCGCCACTCGAGCGATCGGGGAATCCCGTTTTCACTTCGTTTGCGGGCGATGAGGGAATCGAACCCCCGACGTCGGTTTTGGAGACCGAAGTTATACCATTTAACTAATCGCCCCTCGCGGGCAGTGTACTATTACTTCGACTCTTTGAAAACGACGTGCTTGCGAAGCTTCTTGCTGTACTTCTTGAGCTCGATCTTTTTGGTCACGAGTTTCTTATTTTTGCGCGTCCAGTACACCTCTCCGGTGGGGGCATGCTTGAGCTGTATGAGTTGATCCTGCGACATCGAGGGCACTATAGCCAAAACAGGGCTTTTATGCAAATGCAGAGATCGCCTCCGAGAGAAGGAGCTCGCAGATCTTATTCCACGGTCCGAAGGACGCGCCCGTAAGCGTCTTCATGAGAGTGTCGACAACAATCCACCCGGCAAGGATAATGACCAGCCCGACTGCGACGTTGATAAATATTTCTTTCGCCTTGGTCACGCCTTCGGAGCTTGCCACATTCGTCAGGTACTTCCACCCCGCCCACGCAAAAAGCATCGCGGAGAGAAACACCGCAATATAGATGCCGTCATTGAGGAGATTTTGTGCCACTTGCGCGATATCGCAGACCGACTGGCACCCGCCGACCCCATTGCACGATTCCGGTACGATGGGGACAAGACCGAGAGCGCCAAACGCGACAGTGGGCGCACACACCATGACGAGCGTGAAAAGCGCAACGAGCGTGCGAGCCTGCCGTACGTACAGGAACATACAGAGTATTGTAGCACCAAAAACTGGTGCGCCGGGCAGGATTCGAACCTGCGCAGACCGAAGTCGCTTGGTTTACAGCCAAGTGCGATTGACCACTCCGCCACCGACGCATATCTATCATGTCAGGTGGTCAAAGCCAGAGAGCGCAAACTTCCCGCCCTATGACCGCCGCCACCGACGCATATCTATCACATCATCCGCTAAGACCAGAGAGCGCAAACTTCCCGCCCTATGACCGCCGCCACCAACGCGCGATACCATTATGCACGAACCGATGCGTTTGGGCTAGGCTTTCACAGCTGCGCGAGCGCGAGCGGAAGCAGACCGAGCAGGGCGCTCCGGACCTTTGCGGACATCGAACACGAATTCCTCGCCCTTGAGATCGACGGCGACCGAGCCGCCTTCGAGGACGCCGCGCGCGACCATCATGTTTGCAATCGGCGTCATGATCTTTGTCTGTATCAACCGCTTCAAGGGACGTGCGCCATACTGAGGATTGTATCCCTCCTTCGCCAAGTGCTCGAGCGCCGCGGGCGAGAGCGCGAGAGAGATCTGCTTCTCCTCCAGACGCTTGGAGACGATCTCCACCTGCATCTTCACAATGTCGATGATAGCCTCCTGCGAAAGGATATTGAAGAGCACGATGTCATCGAGGCGATTAAGGAATTCAGGACGGAAGAATTCTTTGAGAGACCCCATCACCTTCTCTTTCACGTGCTCGTAGCGATCGTCGCTCGAGACGGAGGCGCCGCTCCCGAATCCGAGACCCGACATTTTGTCGATGTGCTCGGAGCCGATGTTTGAAGTAAGCACAATGACGCAATTCTTGAAATTGACCGTGCGACCTTTCGCATCCGTCAGACGCCCGTTGTCGAGGACCTGCAAGAGGATATTGAAGACTTCCGGATGCGCTTTCTCTATCTCGTCGAAGAGAATGACGCTGTACGGGCGGTGGCGGACCAGCTCGGTCAATCCGCCTCCTTCGTCGTAGCCGACGTAGCCGGGCGGCGAGCCGATCATTTTCGATACCGAATGCTTTTCCATGTACTCCGACATGTCGACACGGATGAGCGCCTTATCGCTGTTGAAGAGAAATTCCGCAAGCGAGCGAGTGAGCTCGGTCTTGCCGACGCCGGTCGGACCGAGAAAGAGGAACGAGCCGACGGGTCGATTCGGATCCGCGATACCGGCGCGGCTGCGCTTGATCGCGTCGGATACCTTCTGCACCGCTTCGTCCTGACCCACAATGCGCTTTTTCAGCTCTTCTTCCATGCGAGAGAGCTTCTCGGCTTCTTCTTCGAGCATGCGAGATACAGGGACACCCGTCCACCGCGAGACGACCGAGGCAATATCTTCTTCCGTGATCTCCTCCTTGAGGACGCGGCGGGTTTGCTGCAATTTCTTCAAGCGCTTGGTCGCCGCCTCTATCTCTTTCTCGAGAAGCGGAATCCTGCCGTAGCGGATTTCTGCGGTCTTCGTGAGATCGAGCATACTCTCGGAAGTATCCGCCTCAAGGCGCGCACGCTCGAGCTCGCCTTTCGCCGTCTTTATCTCAGAGAGCGTCTCTTTTTCGTTCTTCCACTTGGTCTCAAGCTCGCGAGTAGAATCGCGCAGATCGGCGATCTCTTTCTCGATGGACTTAACGCGCGTGCGCGCCCTGCCCTCCCCTTCTTCGGATTCTTTCTTGAGCGCTTCGCGCTCGATCTCGAGGCGCGTGATTTTGCGATGTGCTTCTTCGAGAGCTGGTGGCTTATTCTCGAGCGAGAGGCGAAGAGCGGAGGAGGCTTCATCGATGAGATCGATCGCCTTATCGGGAAGGAATCGCTCGGTGATGTAGCGCGTCGAGAGCTGCACCGCAGCGACGATCGCGTCGTCGGTGATATGGACGCCGTGATAGAGCTCGTAGCGCTCTTTCAGACCGCGCAAAATCGCGACTGCATCTTCGACAGACGGCTCGTTGACATAGACCGGCTGGAAACGGCGCGTGAGCGCGGGATCGTGCTCGATGTGCCGCTGATATTCTTTGAGCGTGGTTGCGCCGATGACGCGCAGCTCGCCGCGTGCGAGCGCGGGCTTTAGCATGTTGGACGCGTCCATGGAGCCTTCCGCCGCGCCTGCGCCGACCAGCGTATGCATTTCGTCGATGAAAAGGATGATTTTTCCTTCGGAGCGCTCGACTTCCTTCATGACCGCTTTGAGGCGCTCTTCAAACTCGCCGCGATATTTCGTGCCGGCGATAAGGAGCCCGAGATCGAGCTGGATCAGTTCTTTCCCTCGAAGAGATTCCGGGACATCGCTCGAGGCGATGCGCTGCGCGAGACCTTCCGCGACAGCGGTCTTCCCCACTCCCGCCTCGCCGATGAGAATCGGGTTGTTCTTCGTGCGGCGCGAGAGTATCTGAATGACGCGCGTAATCTCGGTGTCGCGCCCGATCACCGGATCGAGCTTGTTCTCACGGGCACGTTCGGTGAGAGAACGCGCGAAGCGCGCGAGCGCGCGCGGCTTCGACGGCGTCTCGGTGTCGCGGATCTTCCCCTCTTTGATGTCGGTGAGAACGCGCGCGAGCGCGGCGCGGTCGAGGCGGAAACGCGAAAGCAAATCGGCTGCGGGACCCGGGTGCTCCACAAGCCCGAGGAGCAAGTGCTCGGGCGAGACGAACTGATCGTTGAAGGACGCGGCGATGCGCGGCGCCGCCTCGAAGACACGGACCAACTCCGGCGTCAGGTAAAGCTGGAACGAAGGCGAGACGGCGGTATTCGAACTCCCCCCCTCGATGAGCTCAAGGATCGAATCCGTGAGGTGCGCGACGTCGATCTCGACCTGCTCAAGCATCGGCACGACCATCGTCTCATCCTGCGTCAGGAGCGCGGTAAAAAGGTGGAGCGTCGAGACCTGGTTGTGTCCCCGCTCGACCGCAAGCTGATGCGCGCGATGAATCGCCTCTTTTGCCTTGGTCGTATAGTTATTGAAAGGTGTCATAGCCATACTGTTATATCACAAATGATTTCACTGTTCAGTCTTCTCCTCATGCTTCGGCATGAGCGCCGCCGCGGATATGAATCCCGAGAGAGAAGACGCGCGCGAGACCCCCGTGCTTACACCGATCAAAGAGCCGTCGGTATCGATGAGAGGAGAGCCGGGCGCGATCGAATCCTCCGGGATATCCGTATCGATAATAAGCGGGGTGTTTTTCAAAGCGATGAGCGAGGTGATGATCCCGTCCGCGACGCGCGCGGCGGTGCGACCGGAGAGCGACACGACCGTCTCCCCGAGCACCGAGTGTGCGCCGGAAACCGCGATCGGATTCCACTTCGGCGATTTCTCGTCGAGCGTCGACGTCGCGGCGCGGAAAAAAGCGATGCCGGATGATTCGTCGCGCGCGGTCACGAAAGCGCGAATTCGCGTGCCGTCGGGAAGCTGCGCGACCGCATCTCCCGCGTCGATCGCATTTCCGTCCGCCGCAAGATTCCCCGACGCATCAAGGACGAGCGCAAATCCCAGAAATGTGGCACCCTCCGTGCTATTGGCATAGAGGCGGACGATCGATGGCGATACGCGCTCGACCGCCTGTGCGATAAGATCGGACTCTTTCACGACGACCGTCTTCTGCTGGGTCACGACGGATGCGGTCTGACCCGCAGGAGAGACTTTCTCGACGGTGCGTTCGATGACCCGATTGACCGTCTGCGCGATGCCCGGTGGCGCCTGATCCATAAGAGAGACCGTCACGATGCCGGTCGCGATCGATGTGACGAACGACACCAGGAGCGTGAGGAGGACGATTTGAGACTTAGACAAGTGTTCAATGTCCATATAGAGCACTATATCACGACGGGTCTCCTGCCACTATATTTTCTGCTTTTGCAACGCATGCGGCACATACGCGCATCATCCGCGAAAGATCTTTTGCGGTGGTCGACCGACCGAGTGACATACGGAGTGTATTCCGAGCTCGCCAATCCGCTCCACCGAGCGCGGCGACGACGTGGGAATCAGCGTCGCCTTCTCGGCACGCGCTTTTGGTAGAGAGCGCGAAGCCCGCACGATCGAGAAGGAGCACGAGGTACTCCGCATTGATGCGAGGAATGGAGATATTGAGCATGTGCGGAAGCGCATGTTTCAGATCTCCATTGACCACGGCTTCCGGTACGGCGCTGCGGATCCCCGTGGCGAGCGTATCGCGGAGTATACGGAGGCGATCTCTTTCAGCCGACCGCTCTCTCGATACGACATCAAGCGCAACAGCGAAGCCAGAGGCGAGCGCGACGTCTTCGGTGCCCGCGCGTAATCCGCGCTCCTGCCCTCCGCCAAGGAGGACCGGCGCGAGCGCTGTGCGCGCGCTTACAAAAAGGTACGCGATGCCGCGCGGCCCGTACAATTTGCCGGACCCCACGCTCATCATGTCGACGCCGAGCGTATGCGGCTGGGGAGGCACATACAGCGGCGCCTGTCCCGCGTCCGTGTGAAGCATAACGCACGTACCGTGCCTGCGTTCGTGCTCCTTGAGGACGCGAGCGATCGCGGAGAGCGGCTGCACGACACCTATTTCGTTGTTTGCCCATCCGACGGAGACGAACAAGGTCTCCTTGCGAAGGAGCGTGGCGATCGCCTCCGGCGTAATACATCCGCCAGAGTCGGGCGCGACGTGGGATACTTCCCCTCCCATCCGCTCTATTTCGGAGAAACACTCAAGCACGGAAGCGTGCTCGATAGCGCTCACGATCCAGTGCGTCCCCTGAAGAGTGCGGCGCACACGCTCTTGCGCGCGCGCAAATCCCAGGATGGCGAGATTGTTTGCCTCGGTAAGCCCGGAGGCAAACACAATCTCACGGGCTTTGACCGCGCAGTGCGCCGCGATACGCTCGCGCGATTTCTCGAGCAGTGCACGAGCGGCGAGGGACTCTGCATGGATGCCTCCGGGGTTCGCGAAGAAATCCGATGCTCTTGCAATCGCCGCGACCGCCTCCGCGAGCACAGGCGTCGCGCTCGCATGATCGAGATAGACTCGCTTTCTAAATCCGAACATTCTTCTATTGTGTATGCGAAGCACCTCTTTTGCAAAAGACTGCTTTCGGGCGTATACTTTTCCGCATCACGCTCCGTGCCCCTCTTAGCGGCTCGCATGTCTATGATCACTGCCTATGTCGAAGCAATCTATACATTCGGAACGACCTCCTATCGTAGCGGTGCTTGGACACGTCGATCACGGCAAATCGACGCTTCTTGATTTCATACGCAAATCAAACACGGTCGCGAAAGAAGCAGGCGGCATCACCCAGCACGTCGCCGCCTACGAGGTCGTGCATAAGGACAAGCGCATCACATTTATCGATACGCCGGGGCACGCGGCCTTTTCCGCGATCCGCGCCCGCGGCGCGAATGTCGCGGATGTCGCGATCCTCGTCGTCGCGGCAGACGACGGCGTGAAAGCGCAGACACTCGAAGCGCTCCAGAGTATTCGCGCCGCGGGCATTCCCTTCATCGTCGCCATCAACAAGATCGACAAACAGAATGCGAATCTCGAACGCACCCAAGCGACGCTTCTCGAAAAAGAAGTCTTCCTCGAGAAGCTCGGCGGCGACGTACCCTGGGCGGCGATCTCCGCGAAAGTAGGCACTGGCATCGAGGAGCTTCTCGACCTCGTCCTCCTGGTCGCTGAGATGGAGAATCTCTCGGCGGATCCGGAGAAAGAAGCGCAAGGCTATGTCATCGAGGCACACCGCGATCAGAAGCGCGGCATCGCGGCGACGCTCATCATTACCGAGGGAGTGCTCGAAAGCGGCATGGCAATCCTTGCGGGACACGCGATCGCGCCGGTCCGCATCATGGAGAACCACCTCGGAAAAGCACTCAAAAAAGCTTCGTTCTCGACACCGGTCACCCTCGTCGGATTCGATGAAATGCCCGAGGTCGGCGCGGAATTCCGCACATTCAAAAATAAACGCGAGGCTGAGTGGGCGCGACCGGAGGCTGCCGCCTCGGCGCGCCCCGCGCATGCGCCCGACAGCGAGAGCTCCGCATTCTCTCTCCCCGTGATTATTCGAAGCGACGTGCACGGCTCGCTCGAAGCTATCGCGCATGAGGTGGCAAGTATCGGCGACGAGCACGCCCGCGTCCACATCGTGCAATCCGGCGTCGGCACCATTTCGGAGAATGACGTAAAAACCGCGCTTTCCGGTAGCACGATCGCCACGATCATCGGATTCAACGTCGGCATCGACCCGGTAGCGGAAACGCTCGCTCGCGAGCGCGGAGTATCCATTCAGACGTTCGATATCATTTACAAGCTCACCGAGACTCTCTCTGAACTACTCCTCTCATCCGCGCCGAAGCGCGCCGTGGATGAAGTATTCGGCAAAGCGAAAGTGCTCAAGCAATTTTCAAGCCGCAGGGAGGAGCACGTGGTCGGGGGCAAGGTTTCGGAAGGACACCTCACACGTGGCGCCTCCGTCCGCGTCGTTCGCCGCGATGTCGTCGTGGGCGTCGGGAAAATACAGAATATCCAGACCAACAAGCAGAATGTGGACCGCGCGGAGGCGGGAAGCGAATTCGGCATGCAGATCAGCGCGGCATTCGAGATCGCTGCGGGCGATACGCTCGAGTGCTTTAGCACGACGATGAAATGATCATGGCTGGCAAACGCGAGATACAGGTCTCTCAGAGAATCGCGCAGATGGCGGGCGAGTTCTTCGCGCGCGAAGGCGGCGTGAAAGCGCTCATCACCGTCACGCATGCCGACATCGCGCCGAATTTCAAACATGCGACCATCTATCTCTCCGTGCTGCCGACTACGCAGGAAAGCGAGGTGATGAAATTCGCGAAGCGCTCGCGCAGCGATTTTCGCGAATACATGAAGGAGCACAGCTTCTTTCACCCCGTGCCCATCGTCGATTTTGAGATCGACTACGGCGAAAAGAACCGCCAGCGTGTCGATGAATTAACCAGGGGGAATAGTGTGCCTAGGTCGTGATATATTGGGCGGCACGGTCACATGGCGAAGTAGCAATGCAGGCAGCGATCTGCTCAATCCGCTACTTTGCGCTTTGGCTGGGTTATGTTTGGTGTTCATTGGCCACATGGCGAAGTAGCAACGCGGCGGTCTGCAAAACCGCTATTGGGTGGGTGCAACTCCCACTGTGGCCTCAAGCCGGGGTGATGGAATGGTAGACATAGGGGACTTAAAATCCCCAGACCCTTACAGGTCGTGAGCGTTCGAGTCGCTCCCCCGGCACCAGACAAGGAAATCGTCAGTCAACGCTTCTTGCCAACACAGATCACCGTTCCGTAACATCTTATTCACAAAGCAGGAATGGGAATACTCGATTCCTATCTCCGCGCTCGCCGCTTACCGCTAACACTCAGCTCTGACAAAGACTATGATCCCGGGTTCGTACCCGGGATTGTTTTTTTTGCGCTCGCGCATGCGGGATTTTTATGTACAATTCTCTCACCCGCCCATAGCTCAGTTGGTAGAGCAGTCGCCTCTTAAGCGAACGGTCGTAGGTTCGAATCCTACTGGGCGGACCGAGCAAAATAGCCCCCGACGACAAGATTACTCTTTCGCCGCATCCACCCCCACCGCTTCCGAGACATGTTTGAATCCGTCGCGGGCAAGCAGCGCAGGCAGGTCGGCGCATAGTTCTGCCGGTACCTGCGGTCCTTCCCAGACGGTCGCCGAGACAAGCTGCACGAGCGATGCGCCATTGCGTATTTTGCGATACGCATCTTCGACGCTGAAGATGCCGCCGCAGCCGATGATCGCCAGCTTTCCTTTGGCGTGATTGTACGCAAGCTTCACGAGATGGTCGGATCGTTTCTGGCACGGCACGCCGCTCCAATTACCGGGATACTGCGCGAGCGTCGCCAATTCCTCCGGGATGAATGCCGGGTCCGTGCGATCAATTTGCAAATTGCCGAATATAACCGCCGCCACGGGAAATTTCAGTATCGTATCGAGGAGCACTTTCACTCCATCGTCGCCGAGCCCGATCGGCATCTTAATGAAGAGCGGCTTCTGGATTTTGAGCGCGCACACTACCGTCAAAAGCTCGGAGAGGCGCGCGGGCTCGTAGAAAGAGATTTCCCTGAGCATGTTGGGGCAGCTGATATTGAGTTCAAAATACGAGAACGGCACGCCGGAATCACGAGCCTTGGTAAACGCCTCGACGATATCGCCGATCGCGACCGGATACGTATACTCTCTGAGCGGATTCGTGCGACCGATCGAGATGCCGACAGGTACGCGCCAGTGCTGCCCTTTGAGGCGCTTCAAGACCGCGGTCATGCCGGTGGATTTGAATCCTTTGTACACGAGCATCGTGCGCGATCGCACGAGGCGCTTGATGCGCGGATACGGATTGCCGCCGTACGCGCCGTTGGTCACGGTGCCGACGCTCTGAAAACCGAAGCCGATGCCATCGACAATGCGGGGCATCTGCGCCTCATGATCGAATCCCGCCGCGAGTCCGATAGGATTCTCGAATTCGATACCTGCGACGGTGGTCTTGAGCGAAGGGTGCGACACGCGCAGGCATGCGCGCATGAGCGATGGCATGCCGGGGATCTTCCCCATCACCTCGCTCATATCGAGCACGAAATCGTGCGCGGGCTCTGAATCCGAGAGGAAGATCAGCGGCGTCAGCGCGCGATATGATTTGCCCACCAGGCGCACAAACATGCTTTTCATCCTCGCCAGTATATACCCATACGGCGATCCGGTCTTTCTTCCGCGCTCGAGCATCTGCGCGAGCGCGGAAGCGGATTGTCTGCTAGGATAATTCCCACCGGGCAGACCGCTTTCTTTGATCGCGCATAGGTCAAATGATGATTCGGCTGATTCTTGGCAAAGTGCTGGGGTGGTGAAATGGCAGACACGCGAGGTTTAGGACCTCGTGCCGCAAGGCGTGGAGGTTCAAGTCCTCTCCCCAGCACTTTGCCCGGAACACTCTAGAAGAAATCCGCGGGGGCGGTGACGTTGTTGATGCGGCTCACATCTGGATTCGCGACGTCGAGACCGAAGGTGTTGTCGAGAAGCGCGATGATGCCGTAGACCGAAATCATGATGAGCATCCCGACGATGCCC
>CAIOKC010000007.1 GCA_903858755.1 uncultured bacterium
CCTCGCGGAGGGCGGCGGCAAGCGCCGCCCTCCGCATATCAATTTCATGCGCCATAAGGCGCGGAGTATAAATCTGCATGACGATATCTCCCTGTCATGCGAGCCGCAATCCGTGCGGCGCGGTTTCGTGGACTCTCTCCTCTTATTCGAGAATCCCGCCGCAGTGTTCGCCCAACTGAAAGTGAATTGATTTCTAATGGTTGATTGGGAACACTGCGGCGGGATTGCGAGCCGACGGCTCGCACCCCTCTATTTGATAAGGTTCCATTCCGCCTTGCGGCGGGTTGTGTCTGTATGTCCGATACGCGGTATCAAGCCGCGTACCATTGCGCGTCCGCCTTGTGCCGCTCGCAAGCGGTACACGGGACGCTATGACCGATCAGTCGTATCCGTACGCTAGGTGTTTTTCAAAGAGCAGTCTCTCACTCACAGCCCCTCGACTCGTGCTCGGGGTGAACGGAGACATTTCCGAAGGCGAACGTTGGTTAGGTGTTGCGCCTCCAGCGGATGTCCCAACTCAGTGTCGGACTCGCTGCCCATCCCTCCCATCTCCTTCGAGCGGTCGGGCGCAGCGCCGGTGGCAAGCCATCTTTCGGATGAAATGTTTCTGGACGAAAAGGTTTGCTCTTTCCTGGTCCGCCACACGCTTGCCTGCAAACGATGTATTACGAGCCGCGCCTCTCTCCTCATCCTCTCTTTCGAGCGGAATCGGTGCGCTTCGCAAGACACCCAAGATCATCTGCGAGAAGAATAGCACGCCGCTTGCCCTTTGTCAATCACTGATGTACAAAATATATCTCCACTGTCACCGAATATACGGCTCGCACTCTATATTTACGAGATATAGCTATATTTCTGTCATGAGTTCTTGACAAAAAGTATCATCCGTGCATACTGGAGCCATGGCGGAGCTTGCATACCGTGAATCGCTCGTCAAAGCCGGCCTCGACAAGAGCCAGGCCTCGATCTACGAAGCGATGGTGAAAATCGGCCCCTCCCCGGCAAGCGATATCGCCCGCGCCGCAGGCATCGGACGACCCCTCTCTTACAAGGTGCTCGAAGAGCTCATCGCTCTCGGCCTGGCCGAAAAGAAAGAAAAGCCGGGCAAGGTCGCGCGCTTTAGCGCGGCGCACCCCCTCAAGCTGAAAGAAATAGTCGAGAAGCGCCTCGAAAAAGCCTCCGGAGCGCGCACGGCGCTCGAGGGAGTGATTGGCAGACTCACCTCCGATTTCAATCTCCAGAGCGGCAAGCCGGGCGTGCGCTTTTTCGAAGGACCGGGCGGTATCCGCGAATGCATCAGCGATGCCCTCACTTCAAAAACCGATATCTACTCATACGTGGATATCGCGGCGATAGAGAAACACATTCCCGACATCAGCCGTGAGTTCGCCAAAGCACGCCAGAAGCTCGGTCTCAAAAAGAAAAATATAGGAATTGATACTCCCGAGAATCGCGCTGAAATAGAGGGCTACTATACCGACGTCACTGAAGAGCGACTTATCCCGTGGTCAACGGCGGAGTTCGGCACTGTCATGCAAATATACGACAGCAAAATCTCTTACATGACGCTTGGCGAACAGATGATCGGCGTCATCGTAGCCGATCCGCACATCTACGAGATGCACAAATCACTTTTTGAGTTCACCTGGAATGATCCGCGGGCGTACGCGCCTCAAGCTTCAGCGGGTCGTTCGGACGGCGGGTCAAGCACGATGTCGCAGGTATCGACTCCGTGATCACCTTTGTACGGTCCGCGCTCCAGGCGGAAACCGAACTTTTCATAGAACGGTACCATGTGAGGGTCGCATTCTGCATGCACGGGCAGTCCCCGCGCCATCTCTTTTCGCAAGGCGACCTCAAGCAGAGCCTCCCCCAGGGCGCCGCCCTCAAACTGCGGACTCGCCATGAAAGACGCCATATGCAGGTCTCCAGGATTTCTCTTGTTGTCTCGATGATCAATGACCCGAGTCCCAAATTTCAGACACGGATTCTAGCGGACATTATTCGCTAGTATCATCTTCATATGAAGAAATACAGGATCGCGCCCGAAGTGCGCGAGCAGATTATCAGCCGCATCAAGAATGAAGGAGTCACCGTCCAGCAAGCCGCCAAAGATCACGGCGTCTCCGAGCAGACCATATACAACTGGATCGGGGCGAAGACGGATGGCGGTCCGTCCGTCATGGAGATCGCGAAGCTCCGGAAAGAGAACGACGAGCTTCTGAAGCTGGTCGGCCTTCTCACGCTGAAGCTGAACGAATCCCAAAAAAAGAAGTGAGGGGTATGGATGTCCTCACGAAGAGCGCGCGGGCACGGCTCGTCGGCTGCGCTCGCGCCACCCTGTACTACAGGCCCACGATGGAAGCGAAGGACGCCTCCCTGCGGCGGGACATCGAGGCCGTTTTGCGTACGCGGGCGGGGCGCAGTTACGGATATCGGCGAATCGCCAGAGCGCTCGACATCAACGAGAAACGCGCACGCAGGGTCATGCGCAAGTTCGGCATCAAGCCATTCAGGAGGAGGGGGCGAAAATATCGCAGAGCGAAGCCGCAGGACGAAATCTATCCGAATCTCCTGCAACTCGTGACGCCCTCGTACGAGGGGTACGTATGGGCAGCGGACTTCACGCACCTGTCGTATCAAGGCCGCGATGTGTGCGTCGCCACCGTGATCGACCTGTATACGAGACGCGTCGTCGGTGCCATGGTGTCGACGAAGCACACCGCGCAGATCGTCATGCAGGCGTTTTGCAATGCGCTCCTCGGCAACAGCCGGCCCGCGATCTTCCATTCCGACAACGGGGTCGAATATCACGCCAAAGCGCTCCGTGCGTTCCTCGTCTCGCTCGGCATCGCAATCTCGCGCTCGAAGAAAGGATGTCCGTGGGAGAACGGGTACCAGGAGAGCTTCTACGACAAGTTCAAGGTTGACCTTGGCGATCCGAATCGCTTTCACTCGCTCGGCGAGCTCACGGCCGCCGTCTACGAAACCATCCACGTCTACAACACCGAGCGCATCCACTCCGCGCTCAAGATGACGCCCGCGCAATTTGCGCTCGCGAACGCTGTTGCTACACTGAACTCAACCGACTAGAGACCGATGTCGAAAAAAGGGACTCACCGCAC
>CAIOKC010000008.1 GCA_903858755.1 uncultured bacterium
TAGAAAAAGCGGGTATGAAAGGCGCGCAGGTCGGCGGCGCGATCGCCTCGCCCCAGCACCCGAATTATCTGGTCAACAAAGATGGCGCAACGGCAAAAGATGTCCGAGCGCTCGCTGAGCGGATACGAGCGGCGGTGAAATCTGCATTCGGCGTCGAGCTTCGAGAAGAGGCGGCGGTCTTCTGATCGTGCTATACTCGCCTACTCCAACCCCTAGCGCTGTCGCGGGGGTCGGAATCGTTGTATGTCTTCAGAGAAAAACAATTTCAAAGAAGGGAAGATCGTCGTAAAAGGCGCCCGCACCCACAACCTCAAGAACGTGAGCGTGGAGCTGCCGCGCGGGAAGATGATCGTTTTCACCGGTCTCTCGGGGTCGGGCAAGTCGTCGCTCGCATTTGATACTATTTTCGCGGAAGGTCAGCGCAAGTACGTGGAATCGCTCTCGGCATACGCGCGACAATTCTTGCGCCAGATGCAAAAGCCGGATGTCGATGAAATCACCGGTCTTTCTCCCGCGATCTCGATCGCCCAGAAAAGCCGCTCCAACAATCCGCGCTCGACAGTGGCGACCATCACCGAGATTTACGATTACCTCCGCGTACTCTATGCGCGCGTGGGGAAGCCGCACTGCCCCGTATGCGGTCGGGAAGTGCGCAAGCAAACCAATGAAGAGATCTTGGAATCGGTGCTCACGATAGTGGAACAGGCACGCACACGCATCACGATCCCGACCAAAAAGCATAAATCTGGCAAGCTCACTGCGGGGGTCTCGAAGGCGAAGGTGCGCATAGCGAGCCCTGTCGTCGTGGGGAGGAAGGGCGAGTACTACCAGCTGCTCTACGACATGCTCAACAAGGGGTTCGAGAAGGCGATCATCGACGGCGAAGAAAAATCGCTGCGCGAGCGCATCGAGCTCAAGAAGCATTTCAAGCACGATATCGACATCGTCGTCGATGAGATATTTGTCTCTGAATTTGTCGACGATGCAAAGGCGGCGCACGAGCGCGCGAGCGAGGCGATCGAGCGGGCGCTTGCCGAATCCGATGGGCTCGTGCGCATCACCGATCCCGCCGGGCTTTCGAAGATCGTGTCTGCGAAATTCATGTGCGCGTACGACGGATTTTCTTTTCCTGAAATCGAACCGCGCCTCTTTTCTTTCAATTCGCCGTACGGCGCGTGCCCCGAGTGCAAAGGTCTTGGCACCAAATACTTCTTCGGCGACGAAGCGTGCGATACATGCCACGGGGCGCGCCTCCGACCGGAATCGCTCAGTGTCTTTCTCGGGAAGGTGGAGGAGCCCGCGGGGCACGATGGTCCTGCGCGCGGGACGAACATCGTCAGCCTCTCGTCTTTTTCCATACAGGATGCGCAGCATTTCTTCGATACTCTCAAACTCACGAAGAAGGAGCAGGAGATTTCAAAAGTCATCATCAAGGAGATCACGAGCCGCCTCGCCTTTATGCTCGACGTGGGTATCGAATACCTCACCCTCGACCGCAAGGCGAATACGCTCTCGGGCGGGGAGGCGCAGCGCATCCGCCTCGCATCGCAGCTTGGAAGCGGGCTCGTGGGCGCGCTCTACGTCCTCGACGAACCGACGATTGGTCTTCATCAGCGCGACAACGATAAGCTCATAGCGACGCTCAAACGCTTGCGCGATCTCGGCAATACGGTACTCGTGGTCGAACACGACGAGGATACGATCTACGCCTCGGACTACATCGTCGATATCGGACCGGGCGCGGGCGTGCATGGCGGGGAAATCGTCGTCTCGGGCTGGCTCGAAGATTTGCTCACCGCGAAGACCGAAAAGAGCGGCTCGCGCACGCTTTCGTACTTGCGCGAGGAGGAAGCGATAGAAATGCCTGCACAGCGCCGAGAAGCGGATCGCGGCAAGCTGAAAATACGCGGCGGCAACAAATTCAACATCAAGAATCTCGATATCGATATACCACTTAGCAAGTTCGTCGTCGTTTCTGGCGTTTCGGGCTCGGGCAAGTCGACCTTCCTCTACGAAATACTGCACCGCAATCTGCAAGCCCGTTTCGACAAGAGGTATCGCTCCGCGAAAACCTACAATGTATCCGAATTTTCTGGCACCGAGTACCTCGGTCGCTCGATTCTTATCGACCAATCTCCCATCGGGCGCACGCCGCGCTCGAACCCGGCGACCTACACCGGCGCGTGGACGCATATCCGCGATCTCTTTGCGATGAGCGAGGAATCAAAAGCGCGCGGCTGGGGTCCTGGTCGTTTCTCTTTCAATGTAAAAGGCGGTCGCTGCGAAGCGTGCCAAGGCAACGGGCTCGTCGCGGTGGAAATGCACTTCCTACCGACGGTGTATGTGACCTGCGACATATGCACCGGGAAGCGTTTTATGAAAGAGACGCTCGAGGTGAAGTACAAGAAGAAAAATATCCACGACGTGCTCTCGATGACCGTCGAGGAGGGTCTCGCTTTTTTCGAAGACATACCAGCGATCGCCGATCGCTTGCAGACCTTGATAGATGTAGGGCTCGGCTACCTCGAGCTCGGACAGAGCGCGACGACACTCTCAGGCGGTGAGGCGCAGCGCGTGAAAATCGCTTCAGAGCTCTTCCGCCCCGGACTCACCAAGACGATGTACCTCCTCGACGAGCCGACGGTCGGGCTCCACTACGACGACGTGGCGAAGCTCATTCAGATACTCCAGAAGCTCGTCGAACACGGCAACACGGTAGTCGTCATCGAACACAATCTTGATATTCTCAAGTGCGCAGACTACCTCATCGACATGGGACCCGAAGGAGGACAGAGAGGCGGGAAGCTTGTCGCGAAGGGGACGCCAGAAGAGGTCGCAAAGACGGATGGTTCCCACACAGGTCAGTACCTGAAGCGAGTACTGAGGAAAAAGCGCTCGTGAGTTGTCCCCACCTTGCGTTATTCGCGAAGAGAGAGTAGAGTGAGTTTTTAGAGCAGAGTGCTCATTTCTCACACCTGATAGGGGGTCGCATGGGTAGTCCAGGCGCTGATGGTAACGCGGCGACTGCGCCGCAGTTAGCCTTCACCAAACTCACGGAGGATCAACTCCGAGAAATCGAGGAATATTTCGTCATGCCTTTTGTCGAATGGCGGCGTTCGTGGGAGGAGGTGTTCTTGTGGTTTTTCGGGAAAGAATACCCGGGCGATCACATGCACTGGTCTCGCATGCTCGCTGTCTGCATGCAGCGAAAAGACGAGCTGAAGATCCCGATTCTCTTGCTGCGTCGGTACCACGCTGAATGCGCCTTCGATCAGAATGCGACGTGGAAATAAGCACACTACGGAGGTCAATAGTATCTCCACTTGCCGCAGTCTCCATACTGCGGCAGGATGTTTGGGATGACCAAGCACGACCTTAGGAAATTCAAGCTCCCAGATTCGCCGGGGGTCTATACCTTCAGGAAAGGGAGGAAGATGTTGTATATCGGGAAAGCTGCGAGTCTGCGCGACCGCGTCCGCAGCTATTTCTCGCCAGATCTCGCAAAGGGTCGCGGAAGTCGCATTGTGGGCATGGTCGCCGAAGCGGATTCGCTTTCGCACAAAAAGACGCGATCAGTCCTTGAGGCGCTGATCCTCGAGGCGAATCTCATCAAGAGATATCAGCCGCCGTACAACGTCGACCAGAAGGACAACAAGAGCTTCAACTACGTCGTTATCACGAAAGAAGATTTCCCTCGCGTACTTCTCGTGCGCGGGCGAGAGCTGTTCCAAAATTATGGGTTTCGTAAACCCCTATATAGGGGTTTACGAAACCCTTATATATTTGGTCCGTATCCGCATGGCTTGCAGCTCCAGGAAGCTTTGAAAATCGTCCGGAAGATCTTCCCGTTTCGCGACACATGCACACCCAGCTCTGAAAAATCTCGTCAGTGGAAGGCTAAGCCTTCCAAGCCTTGTTTCAATAGGCAGATCGGGCTCTGCCCCGGAGTGTGCTCCGGCGATATTTCGAAAGCGGATTATGCGCGTACCATCCGCAATATCAGAGAACTTTTTGAAGGCAATTTCCACGGGCTCAAGCGTAGGCTCGCGCGAGAGATGAGTGATGCTGCCAAGAAGGAAGATTTCGAGAAAGCGGCTACTCTGCGCGAGCAGATCAACGCGCTCGAACACATTCGCGATGTGTCGCTCATCAAGGGCGACATCCGGGTTGCGAGCGGAGGCGGCGCCCGCATCGAGGCGTACGATATCGCGCACACTGCCGGCAGTGAGACCGTCGGCGTCATGACGGTGGTTTCGAATGGGGAAGCGGTAAAAGCCGCGTACCGGAAATTCAAAATACGCTCGGCGACCAATGACGACGTCGCGGCGCTCAGGGAGGTCCTCGCGCGGCGCCTCAATCACTCTGAGTGGCCGCTTCCGCGGATGTTCGTCGTCGATGGCGGGAAAGGGCAAGTGCGCGCGGCAGAGCGTGTCTTGAAAGATGCTGGCGTGGAGATTCCTATTGTCGGTGTCGTGAAGAATGAATTCCATAAGCCAGAGCGGCTTATCGGCAACGTGCGTGCGATACAAGCATACGAGCAAGATATCTTACTCGCCAACAGCGAGGCGCACCGCTTCGCCATCGCTTGGCACCGTACGCGAAGGCGCAAGGCGATGGTACAATGGAAAAATGGCGCGCACGATAGTCGGCGTTCTTCGCGGCGGGACTTCGAGTGAGTACCCGCTCTCGCTCAAGACGGGCGCAGCAATGCTCGCTGCACTGCCTGAGGATGCGTACGATACGCGCGATATTTTCGTCGACAAAAGCGGCATATGGCACTTCCGCGGTCAGCCCGCGACTCCCGCGCGAGCACTCACGCAAATCGACGTTGTCTTGAACGCGCTTCACGGCGGGGTGGGAGAGGACGGCAGCGTCCAGCGCATTCTCGAGCGGGCTGGAGTACCGTATGCCGGCTCGCGCCCGGTCGCCGCAAGCCTCTCGCTCAACAAAATACGCGCACGCGAAGTGCTGCAGCGCGCCGGCATCGAGATGCCGCGGGCGATCGCTTTCTCTCTTGAGAATGATCTGACGACTGCGGAGATGGCGCGGGCTGTCTTCTCGCAATTCGGTCCGCCGTATGTGGTGAAGCCGCCGACCGATGGCAGCTCGCGCGGGATCCGGCTTGCGAAAGCGATCCTGGATCTTTCCGACGCGATCGGCGATGTGATCGACGCGTACGGCGCGGTCCTCGTCGAAGAGCACGTCCGCGGGCAAGAGGCGAATGTCGGGATTATCGAGGGCTTCCGCAACGAAGATTTGTATGCGCTTCCGCCTGCGCAGGTCATCCTTCCGCCGGAGATGTCTTTCATGCAGCCGCATGTCCACGACGACGGGTTGCTCAGGCATATCGTACCCAGCACATTCTCACACGACGAGAAGTACGCGCTTGCGGAGATCGCCCGAGCAGCGCATAAGGCGCTTGGCATGGATCACTTCTCTCGCGCTGATATCATCCTCACTTCCCGCGGACCGGTGCTGCTCGAGGTCGATGCCACTCCGGCGCTCCACGCAGGATCTTCTTTTCCGCACATGCTCGAATCGGTCGGCTCTTCGATACTCGAATTTCTCGAACATGCAATCCGCCTTGCGCGAGGTCGCGCATGACGGTATCGTAGTGTTTCGGAGGGCCTTTAGCTCATTTGGTAGAGCACCTCATTTGCAATGAGGGGGTGACCGGTTCGAATCCGGTAAGGTCCAAACCAGCTTCAGTTCAGCGCTATCGCGTACGGCTCTTTGGATATCGCAGTAGGAAGGTTATCCTTTATTCCTATGGTCTCACAGAGAGGCGCCACATCGGAGGCGTGGATCCTGAAGCGCGAGCGCGAATTCCTCGCGGCGCATGAAAAGTACGCCGATCAGATATTTCGGCACTGCTTGGTCCGCATCCGCGACAGGGAAGTCGCAAAAGATCTCGCGCAGGAGACCTTCTCGCGTGCGTGGCTCTACCTCTCGAAAGGAAAAGAAGTGGAGTACATGCGCGCATTTCTCTATCGCGTCGCCAACAATCTCATCGTCGACTACTCGCGCAAGAAAAAAACGTCATCTCTCGATTCGATGATGGAGGAAGACGGCTTCGAAGCGGAAGACGAAAGCGCCGCGAATCCGGAGGATATTCCGGCAAGTAGGGAAGCGGTGAAGCTTCTCGAATCGCTCGACGATATCTATCGCGTCGTCATCACGATGCGTTTTCTCGATGAGATGTCCCCGAAGGAGATAGCCGCTGCCCTCGATACATCGGAAAACGTGGTTTCGGTGCGCATTCACCGGGGTATGCAACGTTTGCGGGAGATGGCTGCTCGCACACCGGAGTGCATTGACAATATTCCGTGATGCCGGCATGATGCTGGTGAATGTAGCGTTTTCCGATTGCTATGCGTGTAAACCGCAAGGCAAGGGAAAGGTCGGTTTACAT
This sequence comes from uncultured bacterium, assembly GCA_903858755.1. Lineage (GTDB taxonomy): Bacteria > Patescibacteriota > Minisyncoccia > Phycocordibacterales > UBA2100 > UBA10103. The sequence continues at coordinate 6,413 of CAIOKC010000008.1, forward strand.
GTTTAGAGGAACAAGAACATAATGCATGGCAAAGAAGCTGTATGTCGGTGGTCTTCCGTACGCGACGACCGACGCTGAGCTCAGAGATGCGTTTTCGAAGGCAGGTGCCGTCGAGAGCGCGGTCATCATCATGGACAAGATGAGCGGTCGCTCGAAAGGTTTCGGTTTCGTCGAGATGTCTTCCGACGAGGAAGCGCAGAGCGCGATCGAGATGTTCAACGGAAAGGATTTCGGTGGACGCACCCTCACGGTCAATGAAGCTCGCCCCATGGAGGAGCGCCCTCGCCGCGATTTCCGCGGTGGCGGCAACGGAGGCGGTCGCTGGTAAAGCGCTCGGTTTCCGGATCAGCACGAGCCCCGCGTATGCGGGGCTCGTGCATGTAAGAGCACCCCTTGACGAGCGTCTTTAGGTGTGTGAGAGAAATTGTTGAACACGCTCCGGTATACGCTATGATACGGAGTGTCCCCGCGTCTCTCGTGCGCCTATGAAAGACATACACAAACTATTTGCAGACGCCAAGAGAGAAACTCTCTCGGAGCATGAGCGCGCCGCTTCGCGCGAAAGCCTGAAGCTTTTCATGAAGGAGCACCCTGCAGAAGCTCCCTTCGCCCTCCGTGCGTCCGACTACTTCGCTTCGCGATTTTCTTCCATCCATGCCGCGCATTTCATGCGGCTGCATCCTGTCGCGCTTTCCGTGATCCTTATCCTCGGCGTGGGTGTCGGCACTTCGTACGCCGCCGAGGGCACGGTGCCCGGGGATACGCTCTATCCAGTGAAGATCCACGTCAATGAATCCGTCCAGACGGCGCTTGCGGTCTCCGACGAAGCGAAGATCGATTGGAGCATCCGGCAAGTACATCGCCGCCTTGATGAAGCGGAGAAACTCGCGTATCGCGGAGCGCTAAGCGAAGAGAAGCGCTCCGAGATCGAGGCGCGCATAGAAAAAAGCGCCGCGCGATTCGACACGGCGGTCCTTTCGATTGCTGATACTCCGGATCCTGCCGTCGTCGCGGATGCGGCTGCTGATTTCGAGGTGGCGCTTTCGGAAAAGGAGCGCGCTTTCGAGAGAATCGCCACGTCGCCTTCCGTGTCGAAAGACTCCGTCGCCCCCATCACCAAGCGCCTTCGCGCCAAGGTGGAAAAGGCGCAGCGGGTGCGCGCTGTCGCTGCACGGTTTGCCGAAAAAGAGGGCCACAAAAGAGGCGTCAAAGTACCTACCGGTGCAGGAGTCGTCGGGAGCGTCGCGGAGCAACTCCCCGCACAGGCTACGCTCATGGAGGCGGTGCCTACCGCTGGAGAAGCGACGACAGGCGCGATCGAGGTTGAAATTGCTTCCACCTCGATCGAGTTCGAAGCAGAGATCGAGGTAGAGAGGGCATTGGATTTTCGCGCCGCTATCCTCGAGGCGCAGGGAGAGCGTGAAGACGAAGATCGTTAGGCGCACCCTGTCGGTGCATATCACTGCGTAGCAAGGCTTGTTTATACATACCTATAGGTATGTATAAACAAGTGCGACAAACTGGGTCATGTGTGGATATGTACCACTCTATCCACACTCGCATCTGTGCGAGCTTCCGACATCGTTCATAATGTCGAAATGAAATACGGCGCACTCCTTGGATGGGGTATCGTGATCTACGCGATTGCCGAACTCGTCTCTTCTGCGCTCATCACCTACGGTCTGGCTGCAACGCTGCTTGCACAATGCATCACTCTCGTCTCTTTGGTCGTCGTCTCCCTCATCGCAGGGCACGCGCTCACAATGCATTCGTGGAAAGACATTCTTCCGTATTCGCTCGGATGGATGTGCATCTTGGTTGCGCTCGATGCTCTCCTCTATGTGCCCCTCGCCGGATGGGGATTGTATGCGGATTCGGGCATGTGGTTTGGCTACGCACTCGTCGCGATCGCGCCGCTTTTTGCGTCGACTGCGCATACGCTCCCGGAGCCCCATCGCGTATTTTGATATGGGTCTTGCCACCGTACGAACGCAGGATTCCGTTCGGGATTCCGCCCGCGCACTCCGTTTCCATAGGTTTCTCCTGCGCCTCGCGCTCGCGGGGATCAATGTCTATGCGTGGATATTTGCGTTCCAGTACTTTTTCCTCACGAGTCCGACGATTGAGCAGGCTTTCGCTCGCACGGTGCTTCTCTACGGCTTATCGCAGACAGTGACGTGCCTCGCTACGCCCTATGCGGCTCGAGCGCTTCGGCACGGATCGAGGCGGTCGATCGTCTTTGCGCTCGTATGCGCGTCGGCGTCTTTCGTACTTCTTGGCGCCACCTTTGAGGGATTCTTTCCGCTTTCGGTGCCGCTCGGGATCATCGCTTTTTCTATCGGACTCGGCGCATACCGCTCGCTGTATTGGATACCGTATGAAGTCGAGGCGAGAGGTGTCTTGCAGACGACCCGTCGCGCGAGTCTTTTTCGTGAAATCGTCGTGGCGCTTGCTCCGCTTGGCGTCGGACTTCTTATCGCTTCGAGTGGAGAGGCGCCATTGTGGAGCCTCTTCGGTGCCGGAGCGCTCGTGCTTCTCTCCGCGCTGCCGCTTATCTGGGTCTCGGAAGTGCACGAGCGTTTCTCGTGGAAATATCGCGAGACGTTTGCGCACCTCATGGATCGAGCGCATCGCGTGCATGTCTCTCGATCCATACTGGAGGGGATGATAGGGGCGGCGATGCTTCTCCTGTGGCCGATAGCGATCTTCCTCATCGTCGGGTGGTCCTACGGGATGCTTGGTCTCGTGCTCTCGCTTACCTTCCTCTTCGCCATGTTTGGGCGGGGAGTCGTCCGCAGCGTCCTCCGCCGAGTGCAGGTGCATGAATCGCGGCTCGTGGGCGGTTTTCTCGCGGCATCTCCGTGGCTTCTGCGCCTTCTTGTCGCGAGTCCGATTTCGATCGTGCTTGTCGACTCGTATTTCTACACGACCGCCTCCCTCCGTCATGGGCTGGACCACGCAGCATTCGAACAGTCGTCGGACGGTGGCTCGTATATCGACGAGCACACCGCACTCAAGGAGATGGCGCTTTCAATAGGACGCATCGTGACCTGCGCGCTTGCGGTGGGTCTCGCTCTTCTCTTCTCCCTTCCGTTTGCGTGTATCGGCGCCTTCACTCTTGCCGCGCTCGCTTCGCTCGCGCTCCACTTTTGGTATTGAAAATCCGCCACAGTATCAAGGGGAACCCTTGATACTGTGGCGGGAAGAATCGCCCCGGAACGCACACTGCGTTCCGGGGCGGTCTCATGTTTTGGCAAAGACAGAGCAAGGTCAGAGGAAGACCGGTTGTCGAATCCGGTCCTCGATATGTTCACGTTCCTTGGCTCGCGCCCTCTGCAGAGCGCAGAAGGCGAGCTGCTTCGCCGCTTGCCAGTCGCCTTTTTGAAGCGGCTGGAGAGGGCGCAGCGGCTCAAGAAGCGGACCACGCGGCGAAGGGCGATCATCAGTCGTCGCTCCGGTCAGGTCTCGCCACTGCATCTCGTAGTCCAAGGGGAGCGTGCACACGAACGAAATCTTCCGCCCCTTGTACCAAACGACACATTCCTGCGCGTCGTTCACGGCGATGATCGTGGGCGTGGCGCCCCAGGATTTTTTGTTCACTGCAGAGCCTCCTTCCGTGCTTCGATCCTCCGAGAAGCCTCTTCCGCCGCTTTCGTGCCGAAGACGAACACGTGCAAAAGAAGATTGCGATACGCTTGCTGTGTTTTCTCACCCCGTGCGCTGATCGCGTGCGCGTCGAGCGCCTTGTCGATGGCGCCGTCGGTGAGTCCGTCTTTCGTCCGGAGATTGATTGCGGTCCGGACGACGGCAGGCGCATCGTGCCCGATCAGTGCGCGATCGGATGCCGAAAGCCCCTCGAGGGCTTTCGTGGTCTCGAAAACGATATGTTCAGGCACGCGATTCACCTCTCTTTCTTCTGAATGCGATGTACCTGGAAAGTACTCTACCATGAAAGCGGAGATATTCAAGCTGCGAGCGCTTGTACGACTGCTTTCACGTCCGCGCCGTCGGCACTTCCCGCGAATTCTTTCATGATGGCGCCAGTAAGCTTGCCGGCATCCGTGATTCCTTCTGCTATCTTTGCCCGCGCCACTTTCTCGATCTCTTCGCGGCTCGCGGTCTGCGGCAAGTAGGTCTCGATAATCTTGAGTTCGGCGGATTCTTTTTCCGCGAGCTCAGTGCGTCCGCCTTTGGTGAATTGCTCGATCGAATCTTTGCGCTGCTTTGCGAGGCGCTTGAGGACGACGATCGCATCAGCATCGGCTATTTCTTCGGTCGGCTTTTTGCCTTTGGCGACGAGCTCGTTGGTGAATGCGGTCATCGCTCCGCGAAGCGTATTGACCTTGATGGGGTCGCGCGTCTTCATCGCCGCGACCATATCTGTCTTTATCTGCTGCAGAAGCATGAGTGGGAGTATAGCACGTGCTAGAATCCCGCTATGGAATGGGTGATCATCGGTCTTCTCGCTTTGATCTTAATTGCCGTTTTGGTTGCTTTTTTCCGTAAACCCGTAGCACCGCAGGATACACAGGGAATGGTATTGCTCCAGAAGCAGATGGAAAATCTTGAGCGCTCTCTGGATTCTCGCATGCACGAATCGAGTAAGCAGATGCACGATACGGTGCGCGGTCAGCTCGGAGAATCAGCGCGACTGATTAAAGAGATCACCCAAGAGATCACTTCAGTGAAGGAAATAGGTCGGCAGACGCAATCTTTTGCGGAACAACTTCAGTCCCTTCAAGACCTTCTGAAGAATCCAAAACAGCGCGGTATTTTGGGTGAGTACTATTTGGAGACTGTCTTGAAAAACGTCATGAGCCCACAGGATTACCGTATTCAGTATGCATTTAAGAACGGAGAGGTGGTCGACGCTGTTGTCGTTATTGATAAGAAACTTGTCCCTGTCGACTCTAAATTCTCTCTCGACAACTACAACAGGTTCGTCAGTGCCGCGGTGGGAAGTCCTGAGCGCGCAGCGCTCGAGAAATTGTTTGTAAACGACCTGAAAATGCGGATCCAGGAAACTGCGAAGTACATACGCCCAGAAGAAGACACGATGGACTTCGCCTTCATGTTTATTCCGAGCGAAGGTATTTATTATGACCTCCTCACAAATCAAGTTGGGGGTGGGGAAGAGGAGAATTTGATTCAGCGCGCAGCTTCGAAATATAAAGTCATTATCGTTTCACCGACATCGTTCCTCGCGTATCTGCAAACAGTTCTGCAGGGCTTGCGGGCGTTGGAGATCGAGAAACGCGCAGGCGAAATACAGAAGCGGGTCGGTGAATTGGGCAAGCATCTGGGTTCGTATGAAGGGCTTTTCCAGAAACTTGGAGCGGCATTGGGAACGACTGTTTCTCATTACAATAATGCCTACAAGGAGCTTGGTAAGATAGATAAAGACGTCTTTCGCATTACCGAGTCCAAAATCGGCATAGAGCCCGAGCTGCTCGACAAGCCGACTCTGATCGAGGAGTAAGATACGGAAAGGCGGGGCTCGCGACGCGAGCCCCGCCTTCTGCTTCATCAGATTCCGAGTGCGATAGCGCACACGAAAGCTCCGAGAATGACCAGCGTGAAGATCGCGGGCACGCCGATCACGAGACCGAGCCACTGCCGTTTCATCTGCGCCGCTTCTTCGCGGTCTGCCTCGATGTCGTAGATAGCGCCGGTATCAAAAGAAGAAGTGTTTCTACTGATCCCCATGGGGATGTCTCCTTCTCCCAGACCCGCCGCCATTCTGCTCCTCGTACGAGCAAAAGCAATCCTTTGTTGCGCGCCCTGTGGATATGGGGTATATTGCGGCTTCTATAGCTATGGCAAAAATCGCGATCATCGAGACGGGTGGGAAGCAGTACGTTGTCATGCAAGACAGCGTGCTTGATGTCGAGAAACTTCCTGGCTCTCACAAGGCGGGCGACAAAATCACGTTCGATAAGGTTCTTCTCACTGATGATGGGAAAGAGACGAAAGTCGGCGCGCCCTATGTCTCCGGCGCGAAAGTATCGGCAGAGCTTGTCGAGGAAGGTCGCGATGCGAAAGTCACGGTCATCCGCTACCGCCAGAAAAGCCGCTACTACAAAAAGCGAGGTCATCGCCAGCCGTACGCGAAAGTCCGCATAACCGCCCTCTAAGGGCGGTTTTCATTTTCGACTTTCGAGAGCGTTTTTTATCGTCTCAGGATCGGCGTACTCAAGCTCACTGCCGGTCGAAAGACCGCGCCCAAGCGTCGTTATCCGCAGCGATGAACGATTTACGAAGTCGCTCATCTCGTTTTTTAGGCGCGCGGCGGTCGCGTCGCCTTCGGGGTTCGCGGGGAAGGCGAGCACCACTTCCTCAAGTTCTTTGCGGGAGGAAATGAGGGCGAGGAGCTGCGGGATGCGTAGATTCGCCGATTTCTCATTTGCGAGCGAGATCGTCCCGCCGAGTACAAAGTAAAGACCGTGGTAGGTTCCGCTCCGTTCAAGCGCTTGTAAATCAGCATCGGATGCCACGATCATGAGGAATTCTTTGCCGCGTTCGTCGCTCACGCAGATCGAACAGATCTTCTCTTCCCCCGCGTGGAACCGCATGCACTCAGGGCACTGGTGTACCGCGCTACCGAGGCGCTGCACCGCTTCTATCAGTTCACGACGCATGCTTGGGGAGGAGCGCAGGAGAAATTGCACGAAGCGCCCCGCTTGGCGCGGTCCGATGCCGGGGAAGCGCTCAAACAAAGAGGTTAGCCGCTCTATCGTATCCATACTAGAACGGATTGTCGCCGCCCTCCACCGTCGCTTGCGGCGTGAAATCGCCGAAATCGCTCTTGTCTATCGAGAGGAAGGTGGTCTTCTGCTCGTCGAAACGCAGGTCGACTTTCCCGACGGGACCATTGCGGTGTTTTTCCACGAGAATCTCCGCGATGCCGGGTCGGTCGGAATTATCGCTCATTTTGTCTTCACGATGTATGAACATCACGACATCCGCATCCTGCTCGATCGAGCCGGAATCGCGGAGATCGGAGAGGCGGGGGCGACCGCGTCGCTGCTCGACCGCGCGCGAAAGCTGCGAGAGCGCGAGGACGGGCACTTCAAGCTCGCGCGCGAGTCCCTTGAGCGAGCGGGATATTTCGGTGACTTGCTGCACCATCGAATCTCCTGAGCGCGCGTGGGTCGGGGTGATGAGCTGCAGGTAGTCGACCACAATGAGTCCGAGACCCTTCTCCATTTTCAGGCGGCGCGCGACCGAGCGCATGGTAAGGACGGTCGTCGACGCCTTGTCGTCTATATAAATGGGCGCTTCGGAAAGGGTGCTGATCGCTTCTTGCAGGCGGTCGTAGTCGTCGTCGCCTTTGATTTTCCCGGTGCGGAGGCGCCACGAATCCACCCCCGCTTGCGCGGCGAGCATACGGTCCACGAGCTGGTCGGTCGCCATTTCAAGAGAAAAAATGCCGACGGGCGTGCCGTGTTTGATCGCCGTCTGCCGCGCGATGTCCAAAGCGAGAGCCGTCTTACCCATGGACGGGCGGGCGGCGAGAATGACGAGGTCTGATTTCTGGAATCCGGCGAGCAGATTGTCGAGCGAGGGAAATCCTGTCGGGACTCCGCGCAAGGCGTCGCCCTGATGTTTTTGCAGATTCTCAAGCCGCTCCCACGCTTCGCCAAGCTCTTCTTTGATTGCGGTAAACGTCCGGAGCATCGGCGCTTGGGAGACTGAAAAGACGGCGCTCTGCGCTTCGTCGAGGACTTCCTCGATTTCGCGGTCCTCGGCGAAACCCAATTCTCCTATTTTCGACGCGGCATCGAGAAGGGAGCGGAGGACGAATTTGTTCTGCACGTTTTGCGCATAATGGCGCGCGCTTCCGGGAGAAGCTGCCGCTCCTGTGAGTTCGGAGAGATACGCTGCGCCCCCGATACCGGCAAGCTCTTTCCTCTCTTTCAGCTTTCCTGAGAGTGTGACCACGTCGATCGGCTCGCCCTTGGCGTAGAGCGCGAGCATTGCATCGAAAATGACGCGGTGTTTCCCCGCATAAAACGAATCGACCGCAATCAGGTCGGCGACTTCGTACATCGCGTTCTGGCTCAGCATGAGCGCGCCGAGGAGCGCTTTCTCCATCTCGATATCTTGCGGCGGGACGCGGGGTGATTTCTCTGCCATGGCGCCATACTACCATCGAGGTCTTCTTGAGGCGCGCGCGAGCGAGGTCGAACATGTGTTTTGCGTGTGGAAAAGGCGAGAAGCGGGTCGCCGCTTGACGCGCAATCAAGTATTTGATACAACGTATGCCACACCTAACACTATTGGTCAATTATGCTTTCATTTTCACCGAAATCAGCCACAAAAGACCTGCTCTCCGGGCTGCCGGAGCGCTCTCGCCACGTCCTTACGGACCGTTTCGGGCTCTCTTCCAAGGGGGAGCGCCGCACGCTCGATTCGATCGGGCAGGAGTATGGGATTACCCGCGAGCGCATCCGTCAGATAGAAAACCATGGCGTCGCGACCATCCGGGAGTCGGATTCATACGCGAAGCTTTCGCAGGCGTGGGAAGATCTCAAGCGCGCGATGAATACGCTCGGCGGCATCCTTGCGGAGCACACGCTTGTCTCCGAACTTACGAAAAGCGAAGCGGAGCGCAACCACATCATTTTCCTCCTTACGGTGGGTCATCAATTCGACGATCGCCGCGAGGACGCGAATTTCCATCCGCGCTGGCATACCGATGAGCAGCTTGCGGAGGCTGTCGAACACGCGCTTACGAGCCTCTACGAATCGCTCGAACCGAGCAAGCTTACGCCCGAGGACGAATTTATCGACCTCTTCGCGAAGCACTTGAAGCAAGAGGGGGTCAAGAATCGCACGCCGGAAATACTCGCGCGCTGGCTCGCGCTCTCGAAGCGCGTCGGTCGCAACCCGCTTGGCGAATGGGGTCGGCAGGAAAGTCCGCACGTCCGCATCAAGAACACTCGGGATTTCGCATACCTTACGCTGAAACGCCACGGCTCCCCGATGCATTTCACCGAAGTCGCGAAAGGCATCGAGAAGCTTTTCGGTCGCGAGACGCATCCGGCGACCACGCACAACGAGCTCATCAAAGACGGTCGTTTCGTGCTCGTCGGGCGCGGTCTCTACGCGCTCAAGGAGTGGGGATACGAACCGGGCGTTGTGCGCGACGTCATCAGAGGTGTGCTCGAGCGCGAGGGACCTCTTACGCGAGAAGAAATCGTGGATCGCGTGAAGCGCGAACGCTATGTGAAAGATGCGACCATCGCGGTCAATCTCCAGAATGGAATGTTTACACGTCTCTCCGACGGTCGCTACTCTCTCTCGAAGTAAATCACTCCACAGGGCTCTCGAAAACGCCGCCGCGAGGGCGGCGTTTTCGTGTAAAATGCGAGTATGGCGCATGGAGAAAAAAACTGGCACAACAATTGGTTCAGCTTGGAGTGGTGGGTGGAAGAGTATTTCGGGGAGTGGAATATTTCTCGATGCCTTCAGCTTTCCATGCTATCGCTCGGTCTCCTCTTCGTTCTCTCGAAGCAGGTTCCGCATTTGCCGCTCTTTACTCTCGAGTGGATGATCGGTACCGCTCCCGTGTGGCTCCCGGTCGGGCTTGCGGTCGGCGCATGGAAGGTGTGGATATGGTACATTCAGTCACTCTACCTTTCGAAGCGCGAGCACACGGTCTTCGAGATGAAAGTGCCCCGCGATGTGATGAAATCACCGCGCGCGATGGAGCTCGCGATCACGAGCTTTAATCTCTCTTCGGGAGAGACCACCGTGTATCACCGCGCGTGGAAGGGGCAGGTGCGCCCGATATTCTCGCTCGAGATCGCGAGCTTCGGCGGCGAGATACATTTCTATATCTGGTGCTGGAAACAGTACAAAGATACGGTGGAAGGCGCGCTCTACGCGAATTACCCCGAGATAGAATTGCACGAGGTGGAAGATTACGCTTCGAAATTCCGATTCGACCCCGAGATCCACAACGGCTGGGGGATGGAGTGGCCGCTCATGAGTTACATCGGTATCGACATGAATGACTTCCGGATCAATGCGTACCAGCCGCGGACGTACGTGGATTTCGAGCTCGAGAAAGATCCGAAAGAAGAATTCAAGATAGATCCTCTCGCAAGCGTTATCGAATTCATGGGCAATATCAAGCCGACCGAGCAGATGTGGATACAGATCATTCTGCGAAAATCTGGTAAGACGACAGTTTTCACCGGTAAACCCGACGAGGATACAGAGTGGAAAAAGATGGTGGAAAAGGAGGTCAACAAACTCCGTACACAAGCGGCGATCATCCCGAGCAGCGCGCTCAGGGAAGCGCTTGAAGAAGCAGGTGAAGAAGCCGAAAAGCACGTATCGCCTCGCCCGTCGTGGAAGCAGAACGAAATGATGAAGTCGATGGAGCGGCACCTCGGGAAATATCCTTTTCAGGTGGGTATGCGCGGGATTTACTGGGCGGAAGGTGATCTCCGCGGACCGATGTACACGGGTATGCGCTGGATATGGCGACCCTTCGGTAATCCCAACTACGGCACGCATTTGCGTCCTCGGCGCTGGCACTGCGATTTCGATTATCCGTGGGCGGATTTCAAGGGATGGCGCTGGACCAACAACCTGAGGCGCGTCCACGATGCGTACCGTCGCCGCGCATTCTTCCACTCGCCGTGGCAGGGGAATACCAATGTGCTCACGAATGAGACGCTCGCTTCTCTGTGGCACCCGCCGAGTCGCGCCATCACGACGCCGGGTCTTGCTCGCATACCGGCGACCAAGGTGGGAGCGCCGGCGAATTTGCCCAAATAATATTCGCGTATGTCCACTTTCCCTCCCGTCGAAGTATTTCTTGAGCGCTGCTTCAGCGCGGGGAATCGTATTCTGGATCTATTCTCCGAGAGGTGGCACCGAGGCGCGAATCGACGCACGATCATCATTCTTGTCGTCGGAGGATCGCTTTTTGCCTACCTCTACCTCTCATTCGTCCGACCGCCGGATGCCTTTCCCGTGGGCGAGCTTATCGCCGTCCCGTCTGGCGAATCTCTCTCCACAATAAGCGGCGAGCTTGAGGCAATGGGGGTGATCCGTGATGCGCGCGCACTGAGGTTCCTCGTCACCCTTACCGGGGATCAGCACAACGTGCGCGCGGGCGATTACCTTTTCAAAGAGCCGCGCGATGTATTCTTTGTCGCCCGCGCGCTCGTGCTCGGCGCATACGGTCTTGAGCCCGAGCGTTTTCGTGTCCCCGAAGGCGCGACCGTGGACGAGATCGGCGAAATATTCGATACGCGCCTTCAGCGGTTTGATAAGGAGAGTTTCTTCGCGCAAGCGGAAGAGATGGAAGGATTTCTTTTTCCTGACACGTACTTTTTCCTTCCAAACGCGAGCGAGGCGACCGTCGTTGCCGCTATGCGGCAGAATTTCGATACGAAAATCGCGCCTCTTCAGCCGCAGATCGCAAGCTCGACCTTGAGCTTGAAGGAGGTCGTCGTTCTCGCCTCCATTCTTGAGCGAGAGGCATACAATACGCGCGACCGCCGGATGATAGCGGGAGTGCTCTACAACCGGCTCGAGAAAGACATGCCGCTGCAGGTCGATGCCACTTTCGCGTATACGATCGGGAAGGGGACTTTTCAGCTTACGAGGGCAGATCTCAAAAGCGATTCGCCCTACAACACATACGTGCACAAGGGTCTTCCGCCGGGCGCGATCGGGAATCCTTCGCTTGATTCTCTCGAAGCCGCCGTCGATCCGATAGACAATGACTACATCTTTTTCCTCGCCGACCACAGCGGAATAACGCACTACTGCAAGACCTATGCGTGCCAGCTTGCGAACAAAGCAAGGTATTTTTAACCCCCGCGTGAAAACTTGACATACGATAGTATGTGTCCTATTATCCAGTCGGTTTAGTTCGGATAGGGGTATTTGCGGCAACCCTGACCTCCTTTGACACTCAGCGCCGCAAGGAGAAGAGAAAATGACTAACCTCGGACGTGTTGTGGGCACGGTCGCTGCCTTCCTCGCCTATGGGTGGGGAATGGCTTTCTACACCCCGCAGGCAACGCTCGTCACCGGCAAGGTTGCCGGCGAGCAATTCAAGGCTTCTGATCAGGCCTACGTCGACGCGGTCTACACCTTCAACCTCTTCAGCATGGCGAGCGCCATCTTCACGCTCCTCTTGCTCCTCGTGCTCTATCTGATCTGGCGCAAGCCCGTGAAGAGCGGCGCGAACAAAGTCAAAAAAGGACTGAAGGCGGTAATCGCAATCTTCGCGATTACCTGCGCTCTCGCTTTCGGGATGACCGAGGGCTTCGCGTTCTTCGAGAAGGCTGACCGCACGGAGATCCACACGATCCTCCCGAACGAATCGGCGTTCTGGATTCCCGATGTCGGCGACAACAAATCGACGCAGACCCAGATGGACTCCGAAGCGTATCTCAACGAGCGCAAAATCTCGGCGAAGCGGTTCATCATCCCGCACCAGAAGCTCACCGGCTCCGCCGGCACGAGTCTCCTGTCGGGCTGGGACTACTATGTCCCGACCGGGCGCCTCATCATCGTCGATCGCACTCCGTTCTCGCGGGAATGGGTCGACGCCGAAGATCGCGGCACGTCGAAGCTCAAAGAAGGCTTCCCGTGCCAGACCAAGGGGGACAAAACATACCCTGGTGGGCTCAACGTGACGGTCGGCATCTCGATCGGCACCTCGGTGCTCGAGAAGGATGCTGCGAAATTCCTGTACCGCTTCGGGGTGAATCCCCCGACCGGGTCGGATGGAAAGCCGCTGCGCGTGAAGGGCGACGCCGCGAGCATCGAAACGGACGGCAAAATCATCTTCACGTCGGTCTACTACGGTCGGTCGCTGAAGGATGTTATGGACGACGTTGGTCGGAAGAGGGTCCAGACCCTCGTCTGCAACGAACTGGCGAAACGGACGCTCGATCAAGCGAACAACGAGATGGTCGCCATGATGGAGGAAATCGAGAAGAAGGCCTCGGCTTACTTCGCTTCGGTCGGCATCGCACTCGATTTCATCGGGTGGGGCGATACGTTCGAATTCGACGACCCGATCCAGGATGCCATCAATCGAGCGTACATCGCGAAACAAGACGAGGCGATCGCGAAAATGCTGCAGCCGTATGCCGAGACCATCAAGATGCTGGCGGCGGCACAGGCTACTCGCGACTTCGGCTCGAAGACCGACGGCAAACTGCCGACGACATTCTTCGGTCAAGCTCCGGAAATCACCAGTCCGATTCTCGGGTTGCCGGGTATGCCGCGGGTTCCGGTCCAGCCGACGGTTAAGTAAAGGAAAAATCCGATCTTTCGGTGCCGCGCAGACGAACTGTCTGCGCGGTCTTTTTTTGCTAGACTACCCTGCATGGCGCGCAGGATTTTTGTCGGGCTTTCGGGTGGAGTGGACAGCGCCGTTTCGGCAGCGCTTCTACAAGAGCAGGGAGAGCACGTGGTCGGCGTTTTCATCAAGATATGGCAGCCGGAATTTCTCGAGTGTACGTGGAAGGAAGATCGGATGGACGCGATGCGTGTCGCCGCCGCGCTCGAAATACCCTTTCTTGAGGTGGATCTTTCTGAGGAGTACAAAAAAACCGTCGTCGACCCAATGGTCGCTTCATACGCGCGAGGGGAGACCCCGAATCCCGATGTCCTCTGCAATCAGCACGTTAAGTTTGGCGTGTTTGCGGAGTGGGCGCGCGCGCACGGCGCCTCGATGATCGCGACCGGGCACTATGCGCGGACGATCGAACGAGGCGGGCATGTCGAGCTTCTGCGTGGTGTCGATGCCGCTAAAGATCAATCGTACTTTTTGCACCGTCTTGAGCAGCGCGAGCTCGCGCATACAATCTTCCCCATCGGCGTCTTTACCAAATCTCATGTGCGGAATGAGGCTCGGCGCTTCAATCTCCCCGTCGCCGACCGACCCGACAGCCAGGGATTGTGCTTTGTCGGCGACATCTCGATGCCGGAGTTTCTCGGGCGGTACATACCGCGCGTTTGCGGTCCTGTACTCAATGAAGAAGGCGAGCGCATCGGGGAGCACGACGGCGCCGCGCTCTACACGATCGGGCAGCGTCATGGATTCCGACTCGCGAAAGCGTCGGCGGTGCCGCTCTTTGTCGTCCATGTCGATACGGAAAAAAACACGATACGAGTATCAGGCGATCGCTCGCGTGCCGCGAGTGCGAAGGTGAGCATTCGCGACGAGCACTGGATCCATCGCGCTCCTGCGCTGCCGCTTCGCATCCAGGCGCAAGCGCGATACCGCGAGCAGGCGATACCCGCCGCACTTCATCGCGAGGAAGGGGCGATAGTCGCGACATTCGAGACGCCGCATATCGTGGCTCCCGGGCAGTCGCTCGTGCTGTACGACGGCGATGTGTGCCTTGGCGGGGGAATCATAGAGAAGACAGATGCTCGCGTGTAGCGACCGGAGCGGCGCATTGCGGAGAATATGCACACGTTTCTCTAGTGGGTCGCGCTCATACCTTATACACTGTCTCTATGCCGGATCTGATCCGCCGTTTGGCGTGGTTTGCTGTTGTCGCTTCGATCTCGTCGTACGCAGTGCTTTTGGTCGCCGGGAGCTTCGTGCACGCGCGCGCGGCGCGTGCGTACGATCCTGTCGTGATACGAGACGAGCTCGGCGTCGGCGTCCACCATCTCTCAGGGATGGTCGTGGTCCCTTTCAACTGCGACCAGCTCTCGATGCACGTCGAGAAGAATTCGACTACGACGTACGCGCTTGAGTTTAAGACGTGGCGCGATCCTGCTGTCCCGTGCGATATTCCCGACGTGCCGCGCGCTTTTCGCGAGGTGCTTTTTGCTCCATCCGCAGGTATCCACATCCAAGCGTCTATCGATGGTCGTTCATTTCCGGTGGCGCTTATACCTATCGTCGGGGATGCAACGCCATGAGCCATCCTCTCATTACAAAAGCTGACGGAGAGAAGGAGTCATTCGACCCGGCGAAGCTTGAGCACTCCCTCGCGCTCGCCGGAGCCTCGACGACGATGCGAGCGCGCATCCTTGCGCATATCATGCACGAGCTACATCCCGGTATCACCACCGAGGAGATTTACACGCACGCCTTCGAGGTCCTCCGCAAAGAAGAAAGACCTCCTGTCGCTGCACGCTATTCCATCAAGCGCGCGGTATTTGCCCTTGGACCTTCGGGGTTCCCTTTCGAGCAGTTCCTCGCGGCAGTCTTGCGCGCGCACGGCTGGACGACGAAGACGGGCGTCGCTCTCAACGGACGCTGCGCTCCGCACGAGGTCGACGTCCTTGCGGAAAAAGGCGGGAAGCGCGTCGGCATCGAAGCAAAATTCCACAACGACGCCGCAGGCAAGACAGACATCAAAGACGCGCTCTATGTGAAAGCCCGCTACGACGACCTCCGCGCAACGCCGGAGAAATCCTCGCATGTGGATGAGGGGTGGCTCGTGACGAATACGCGCTTCACGAGGAATGCGATCCGCTATGCGCAGTGCTCGAACCTCACGCTTCTTGGGTGGGATTATCCGCGTACCCGCGGACTCCTCGCCCTCATCGAAGAGGGCAAGGTGCATCCGCTCACGTGCCTTACCACGCTTTCGGAAAGCGAAAAGCGCCGACTTCTCGAAAGCAGGGTGGTCTTGTGCCGCGACGTGCAGACGCCGCACGTCTTGAAGCAGTACGGGGTGCGACCGGAAAACATTCCCCATATCCTTGGGGAAGCGAGCCAGCTTTGTGGGATATAATGCGCGCATGCATACGCCCGCAGAATTTTTCGATCCGACCATCGTGCAATGCGCCAAGCTCTTTCTTGCGATGCTCTTGGGCGGCATCATCGGCACGGAGCGCGCGCTTCTCGCAAAGCAGGTCGCGGGCACGCGCACCTTTGGGCTCGTCGCGCTCGGCGCATGCCTTTTTATACTCGTCGGCAATTACGCAAATGCCGCGTACCTCGGAGTCAGCAATATCAACCCCACGCAGATCGCCGCGGGTATCGTGACGGGTATCGGATTTCTCGGCGGCGGACTCATTATTTTCCGCGGAGACGCTCTCCATGGCGTGACCACTGCGGCCGGGCTCTGGATCGTCGCTGCGATTGGTATGGCGGTCGGCTTCGGGCTGTACGTGGTCGCAGTATTCGTGACGATACTAGCGCTCGTCATGTTTAGCGGCATGTGGTACGTCGAGAATCGCTTCAAGCATTGGTTTGCGGAATATCGACAGGAGGAGCACGTAGACCCCATCCCCTCCGCGCAGTAAAGCTGCGCGATAGGGTATACTGCGCGGGATGAGTCAGTACTATAAGCCGGACAGAAAGCCCGATTGGAATTACGGCGGCAATAAGTGGCGCCTATCGCGCTCGAAAATCGGTCTTTTCAGAGAATGCGCGCGCTGTTTCTACCTCGACAACAAATTGGGGACGGCGCGTCCGCCGGGATTTCCCTTCAATCTCAACAGCGCGGTCGATGCGCTCCTCAAAAAAGAATTCGATATTCATCGGAAAGGGAAGACCTCACACCCTCTGATGGAGCAGTACGGGGTCGATGCGGTGCCTTTTGAGCATCCGAAGATCGACATCTGGCGCGAGAATTTCAAAGGCATCGACTACGTGCATCCTGAGACAGGATTTACGGTCTCGGGCGCGGTCGACGACGTGTGGACGACCCCGGGCGGAGAGCTCATCATCGTGGATTACAAGTCGACCAGCAAAGATGAGAAGATCGAGGCGCTCGATAAGGATTGGCACGATGGCTACAAGCAGCAGATGGAGATCTACCAGTGGCTTTTCCGCAGGAACGGTTTCAAGGTCTCCGATACCGGCTACTTCGTCTATGCGAATGCAGGCAAAGACAAAGAGGCATTCGACGGCGTTCTCGAATTCGAGGTCACGCTCGTCCCGCACAAAGGCGACGATTCGTGGGTCGAAGGCGCGCTGCGCGAGATACAGAAATGCCTCGACGGCGATGCTATTCCGTCGCCGTCGGAGGATTGCGATTATTGCAGGTACCGCGAGTATGCGGGAAAGAAATTGCAGGCGCTCGCGAAAACGAGAAAAAATGGATCGGGCACGCTTGGTATATAGGATATGAAGACTTTCGCCGATACGGTGCGCGATATCGTGCGGAAGATCCCACAAGGGAAGACCATGACGTACCGGCAAGTCGCCGCGAAAGCGGGAAATCCGAAAGCGGCGCGCGCGGTCGGCACGATCATGCGTACGAATTATGACGATACAATTCCTTGTCATCGCGTCATTCGATCCGACGGGAGTCTGGGCAGCTACAATCGCGGCGGCGAGCAGCGTAAGCGCGAGATACTCACCGCAGAGAAAGCGTTTTGGTAGAAAAGATTGCGACGCGAGGAGGAATTTGTATACTGCCCACGGGAAATATTCTTGGAGGGTTGCTACATGAAATCAGGCGAAGTATTTGACGCCTCGCATCGCGGCTATACCCAGACGGACACATTCATCTTTCGCGGCTGTCGCAACAAAAAGTCCTTCATGTCTCCTTCTACGAAGGAGGGCGTCGAGGAGCTGAAGCACGAGTTCGTCGCGAAATTGATCGAATCGGGCTTCGAGGTGACCGGCGAGAACGGTCCGCACGGATTCGAATACGACGTCATGTGCCGCGGCTTCGGAGAATAGTGTGCCGTCACCATGGTGGCGATTCTCTCCGGATCCGATGCGACGATCCATGGCTATGGCGAGGAAGAATTCGGCTCCACGGTGGAGCTCGAGCTCAACCTTTGCTACCTGCCGAATCGGCGCGACCATTCGCCCGGCGTCGAGAAATCAGCGTCGGTTTTCAAGAAATGGCTCGGCGCGAGAAGCGCTGAGAGGATCCGGTCGAAACGCCGGTACCTGAGACCTCTGCGGCAACGTCGCAGTAAATGAAAAAGCGGCGCCTACGGGCGCCGTTTCGTTTATACGCGGAGAACTTTGAGGAGTTTTTCTTTGCTGGTGTGTGGACCGATGATCGCGAGATTGAGTCCGCTTGTCTTGAAGATATCGCGCGCGACGCGCTGCACGTCTACCGCACTCACCTTGTCGATACCTTCCACGATATCTTCAAGCAATCGGATGTTTCCCGTATTGATAAGCGAAGACGCTGCATTTCCCGCGACCTCGTCGCTCGTCTCGAGTGAGAGCGTCTTGGTGCCTTTGATATACGATTTCGCCTTATTGAGCTCGGCGGCGGATATTTTTTTCGTCTTCACCTTTCCGAATTCCGCCAGGATGGTCGATACTGTCTTCTCTAGCTTGCCATGCTCCACGCCGGCTTGGACGACAAGAGCGCCCGTGTCGGGATACTTCTCTGTCCACGCGTGCACCGAGTAGGCGAGACCGCGCTTTTCGCGCACTTCGAGGAAGAGTCGGCTGCTCATGCCGCCTCCGAGGATGGTCGCGAGTACGGTCAGTGCGTACTCGTCGTGGTGTCCGTACGGGTACGCCGGTACGCCGAGCATCAGCTGCGTTTGATCCGTCTCCTTCTCTTTTATCGCGACACGTGGCGCAGTTTGCGAGGCGGTGAATGGAATCGGCTTCACGGGATTCCCGTGCTTGAGCTTCCCGAAATCGCGCGTGATTTTGGAGAGTATCTTGGGGGTATCGAATGAACCTGCGACGCAGACCACCGTGTTTGCCGGCGTGTATTGGCGTTTCAAATACGAGACAAAGTCTTTGCGCTTGAAGCGGCGGATATTTTCTTTCGGTCCAAGGATGGTGCGCCCGAGCGGATGCTCTTCTCCAAAGATGAGCGCATCGAATACGTTGTCCACCGTGCGCATCGGCATGTCTTCGTACATGTCGATTTCCTGAATGATCGCGCCGCGCTCCTTCTCGATTTCTTTCTCGGGCAGTGTCGAATTGAGGAAAATATCGCTAATGACGTCGAGTGCGGTATCTATGTAGCCGCTCGATACTTTTGCATAGTATGCGGTGCGCTCTTTTGCGGTGAAAGCGTTGTAGATGCTTCCTGTCGCGTCAAGCTCTTGGCTGATCTTCTTCGCGCTTGGGCGCTTCTTTGTGCCTTTGAAGAACATGTGCTCAAGGAAATGGGCAAGGCCGTTTTCCCGCTTGGTCTCGTAGCGTGATCCCGTGCCAGTCATGACGATGACCGTGGCAGTTTCCGTTCCCTCCATCGGTACGAGGATGACGCGGAGGCCGTTCTTCAGCGTGTGAATGTGATGCTGCATAGGCGCCAGCATAGCAGGCTGTGTGCGCCGCCGTGCTTGACATGCGCGAGCTGGATACGTACTGTGGATTTAGCCGCCACTCGTGAGTCGCAGGGATCCTCCGCGCTGCTCGAAGTGTGGCAATCGATCAATGACATTTTGGGAGAGGAAACAATGAGTCAAGCTACCGCAGAACCTTCAACCTGCTCGATACCGATCACTTTCCGGTACAACGGTCAGGAAACGATCATCAAGACGCTTGGAAGGAAATTCGAGACATCTCTCACGCAATTATTGCGTGAAGCAAACGTCGCCGGTTCGTTCGTGGTGACTTGTGCCACGAAGGTAAAGGGGAGACCTCATATGCAAGGTCTGACCATCGGCTCGCCGAATGGAAAGCATCGATCCGTCGAGGTGTGCTGGCAGGAAGGCGGCAACGACGGGCGCTACAGCATGCTTCTGAGCTGTCCCCATGGTATGGATCCGATGGAATTCCATAGCCGTCTCAAAGCGGCGGAAGCTGCATTGGATGCCGCCGAGACCGACAGCGACACCTCTCGCGATCTCCCCCCGATCCACGTGGAAGAAGATCACACCGGACGCGGGGTCGTGACGAGCATCAACTTCGGGAAACCGGAGAAGACACCGGAATCCGGTCAGCCTGCCAACGTGGTCGGTCCGAAGGATGATTTTGCTCAAGCAGCCGAAAAGGCGCAGAAGAGCATCATTCGCTTCGCCGACAACGAAAGCGCAGTCGAGCTCTTTGTCGAGGAGTGTCTGAAGTATTCCGATGTCGATGGGCGCGTTCTGCGGGCTGTGTGCTGGAAAGTCTTGAAAGAGTCGTTTCAGTACACTCGGACAGGCTCTATCTGCGAGGCGCTTGTGACGAGGGGGCACTTGGTAGTGCTTGATGGAGACAAAGATCGCTACCAGATACCCGAAGCTTGGCTCAAGCGCTTTCGTCCCAGCGCTGCTTCGGAGAGAATTCCGGCGGCGAGCACGACGAAGTCCGAGACGGCGCCGGGAATTTCAAAACCTGTCGTCGAGAAGACCTCTCCCTCCGGAGAGCCGACACCTCGGTCGAAAAGCCTTGCCGACGACATTGCTGAGCTTGCGAAAAAAGCTCAGACAGCGGCAAAGCTGCGCAAGAGCCTGGAGGAAATCAAGGTGGAACTTGTCCACGTCGACTCTTTGCGTCAGGGGATTCTCGCTCGGCAAGCGAAGATCGAAGCCATGCTTCAGCGCCCCGATCTCCTCGACGCTGAAGAGAAGCTGGCAGTGATCCAGAAAACACTTTCAGGCGCTTGATGCCTGGAAGATCCGCGGACGGAGCACGCGCTCCGTCCGCTTTCTTTTTTACAGAAAGCGCGCTACGTTTATATGCAATGACCCTCAATCAGATACGGACAAAGTATGTTGAGTACCTGAAAGCGCGGGGGCATACCCTCATCCCCAGCGCGTCTCTCGTCCCGCAGAACGACCCGACGACGCTTTTCACCGGCAGCGGCATGCAGCCTTTGGTGCCGTACCTGCTCGGCGAGCCGCACCCGAAAGGGAGCCGCTTGGTCAATAGCCAAAAAAGTTTTCGCGCGGAAGATATCGAAGAGGTGGGCGACAATCGCCACACGACGTTTTTCGAGATGCTCGGCAATTGGTCGCTTGGCGATTATTTCAAGAAAGAGCAGCTCCCCTGGTTCTTCGGATTTCTGACCGAAGAGATCGGTCTTGATCCGAAGCGTTTGTACGTCACTGCATTCATTGGGGACGAGAAGAACAGCGTCCCGCGCGACGACGAATCCGCAGAAATCTGGCAAGAGCTGTTCGCGGGTAAGGGAATAGAGGCGAAGATCGTGCCGATCGGCTCTGAAGCAGACGGCTATCGCCTTGGCATGCAAGGCGGGCGTATTTTTTTCTACGATGCGAAAAAGAATTGGTGGAGCCGTGCAGGGGTCCCTGAAAACATGCCGGCGGGAGAGCCGGGCGGACCTGATTCCGAAGTGTTTTACGATTTTGAGACACCGCACGATCCGAAATTCGGCGCGGAGTGCCATCCAAACTGCGATTGCGGTCGATTCCTTGAAATAGGGAACTCCGTCTTTATGCAGTACATCAAAAAAGAAGATGGATCTTTCGGGCTGCTTCCCAAGCAGAATGTGGATTTCGGCGGAGGGTTGGAGCGCATCAGCGCGGCGTCGAGTGGAAATGCCGATGTCTTTCTCATCGACGTCTTCGTTGACATCATTGATCTTCTCGCGCACTTCTCGGGCAAGGAATATGCGGATAGCAGGTACCAGCGCTCCTTCCGTATTATCGCCGATCACATGCGCGCGGCGACTTTTATGCTCGCGGACGGCGTGCGACCTTCGAATACCGAGCGCGGCTACATCCTGCGCCGCCTCATCCGCCGAGCCGCCCAGCACATGATGAAGCTTGGAGCAAACGACGGAGAGAAGGAGGACAGCATGCTTATCCGCGCGGCGATTATCGTCGTCGAGAAATACAAGCAGGCATATCCGGAATTGGATGGGGAAGAGGTGTATGAAGTGATTACAGAAGAGATCTGGAAAGAACAAGTGCAGTTTGCTCATGTTCTTGCAGAAGGCGTTCCCCGAGTTATCAAGATTGCGCAAACAGGTTATATCTCCGGCGCTCAGGCGTTTGGAGTTTCTTCAACCTTGGGAGTTCCGTTTGAAATGATTCAAGAAATTGCTGCTGAGCATAAGGCGGATGTTGGAGAGCTTGATTTTGAAGCAGCGATGGAGAAGCACAGAGAAGTCTCTCGGGCAGGCATTGAACAAAAATTCAAAGGCGGACTTGCGGATACGTCGGAAAAGACGACGCGGCTTCACACGGCTCACCACTTGCTCCTCAAAGCGCTTCAGATAGTGCTCGGCGATCAGGTCAAGCAACGCGGGTCGAATATCACGCAAGAGCGTCTCCGTATTGACTTCTCGTACGGTCAGAAAATGACGCAGGAGCAGATCAGAGAGGTCGAGGATATCGTCAATGAGCAGATACGAAACGCTCTGCCTGTCGTCCGCTCGACGCTTCCGAAAGAGGAGGCGGAGCAACTCGGCGCTCAGCACGAATTCGGAGCGAAGTATCCGGATGTCGTCTCCGTCTACTCGGTGGGACCGGCAGGTGCGAGCGAACGCGATCCGCAATTCGACGCGGCATTTTCTATAGAGTTCTGCGGCGGACCACATGTCTCCAATACTTCTGATCTCGCGGGCACATTCAAGATCCAAAAAGAAGAAGCGATCGCCTCCGGTATCCGACGTATTAAGGCAATTATCACCTAGTCGTGCCTAAAGTGTTGGTATACTGAGAACGATGAATCTCGGGTCTTTTCGTGGCGGGAGAGGGAAGATTGTCGCCGTCGCCGAAGTCGGAAGCGGCAGCGTCGCCTTTGCCGTCGTTGAAATACAAAAAGGGAAACCCGCCGTCGTGCTCGCCGCGGATCGAGCGACACTTGCTCCAGAAGTGCGCGGCGATGAAGCCACGGTTGCCGGTATCGGTGATCTTGCCGTGCAAGCGGGCACCAGTGCGCTTTCCGCATATGCGAAAGACTGGCAGAAGACCAAAGGACATGTCGAGGCGATGTATGCCGTCATACGGACCCCTTGGACGCGCTCGCAGGCGGTGCGAGCGCACAAGGAATTCTCCGAGCCTGTCCGGATAACAGGGCGCGCTATTTCAGCGCTCGCTCGTGAGGCGCTCTCCAGCGTGAGAATAGACAGACAACGATTCCTCGAGGCGCGCGTCATGGGAATCGAGCTCAATGGGTATCCTACGGCTCGTCCGGAGGGTCAGTGGGCTCACACCGTATCTCTGACCGGTCTTGTAAGCGAGTGCGATCCTAGCCTTACAAAGGCGGTTGTGTCGGCTGTCGGTCGGTTGGTACCCCACGTGCGCCCGGTGCTCTACTCGGGCACGCGGGCGCTCATCGAAGCTCTCAAGAAGTATCTGCCGATCACCGAATACCTCGCCATCGACATCACCGCGGAGTCGACGACCATCACCGTGGTGCATGGAGGTGTCATCGAAGGTCAGGGTGTCGTTCCCGAAGGCTCGTCAAGCATTCTCAATCGTCTTTCTCCGACGGCGCTTCCGGAAGAAACGCTCTCGCTTCTTCGCATGCTGGAGCGCGAGCACTGCGATACGGAGCCCTGCGATGCGCTGAAATCATCCATCGGGAAGATCGAGCCGGATTTGGTGCGCCTCTTCGGTGAGACGATGGGGAAATTGGCGGGAGTGCGCCGACTTCCGAATTACGCCGTGCTTTCGGTGCATGCCGACATGTCTCCGTGGCTTGTGAGATTCTTTTCTCGCATCGACTTCACGCAGTTCACGCAGACCGCACAGCCATTTATAATCCACGATCTTTCGCCGAAGAGCGTCGCGAGCACTCTTGCCGGAGCCGGGGTCGAGCTCGACACTGGGCTCGCGCTCGCGTGCGCACTTGTCAACAGCGAAGAAACCGAAGAATAAACTCGCGTGATACAATCACCGCATATTCGTATGGCGAAAGATTATTTCGAAGACATCACTCCGCCGGAAAACGCATCGTCGGAGCGCACGCCGACACCGCCGCCATCCCTTGAGAGTCGAAGCGAGCAGGTACCGATACGCGTCGCCGACGCTCCTCCTGCGCGCGGCATACGCAATATTGCGGCGCCGCGCGCGGCGCGCGCGAAGGCAAGCGGCGATTTCCGCGAACCGCCTCCTTTCCCAAGCGAGCCACCGCGCACGAAAGGATACTCTCGCTGGATTCTGTGGGGCGCGGCGCTTCTTGCCCTCGTCGCTCTCGCCACGCTCGCTCTCTTTTCATTCCGC
This sequence comes from uncultured bacterium, assembly GCA_903858755.1. Taxonomy (GTDB): domain Bacteria; phylum Patescibacteriota; class Minisyncoccia; order Phycocordibacterales; family UBA2100; genus UBA10103. The sequence continues at coordinate 30,419 of CAIOKC010000008.1, forward strand.
GACACCGTGATCCGCGTCGTGCCGAAATCGCATACGGTCGTTTTTGATCCGGCGACCACATTTACCGCATTTCCAGAATCGACGGCGGCTACGGGCACTCTTTCGTACACAGTGCAAACCTCGGAGCTCGAAGATTCGGAAGTCGTTCCTTCGCAAGGCACGACGCACGCCGAGACAAAAGCGAGCGGAAGCATCACCGTATACAATGAATATTCCGATGCGAGCGTGAAGCTCATCAAAAACACGCGCTTCCAGACTCCCGACGGGCTTGTATTCAGGACGCCGGCGGAGGTCGTCGTCCCGGGGAAGAAAGGTTCCGCGCCGGGGCAGGTGAACGTCATGGTCGTCGCCGATGCGGCGGGCGAGAAGTACAATATCGCTCCTGTATCGCGCTTCACCCTGCCAGGGCTCGCCTCAAGCCCCGGTATGTACGCCAAGGTATACGCAAAATCCACCGCGAGCTTTTCAGGCGGGTTCGTAGGCGATCAGCCCGCCGTCGCGCCGGGGGCCCTCGAGACCGCGCTCTCCGCTGTGCGCGCCCGCCTCGAAGAGAAGGCGCGCGCCGGGTCGACGGGCACCGGAAGTGAGACCATCATGTTCCCCGACATGATACAGATTACCTACCAGGACCTTCCAAATACTTCAGAGGCTGGAGGCGGGGTCCGTGTTCACCAAAGAGCGGTTATTGAAGTGCCCTCGTTCCCTTCCTCCGCATTCGCGAAGACCATCGCTCGTTCGGTATCTGCCGACGCCGAGGCTGCCGATGTCTTTCTCGTGCCGGGAGAGGGCTTCGGGGCACGTGTGAGCGAATCGCCGGCGCCGCTCGGCTCCAATCCGTTAGAATTCAGTCTTAGCGGCTCTGCGCAGTTGGTGTGGCGTGTCGATACCGCGGCGCTCGCAGATGCTCTCGCAGGCAGGAGCCAGGATTCGTTTACCACGATCGCCAACGAATTTCCCGGGATACAGGAGGCGCATGCCCGCATCGAGCCGTTTTGGAAGACCGTCTTCCCCGCGGCGGCGGACATCACTATCCAGCTCGAGAGCCCAGCGCCAAGCGAAGCAATTTGACGAATCGTCTCTTAGTTGCTATCCTTCGTCGCGCAGATTGATTATGGCTGAACCCGAGGTTGTCGAAGGCGTCGTTGATGAGGCGCTTCCGAACACTCTTTTTCGCGTCAAGCTAGGAAGCGGAGAGAGTGTTCTTGCATATCTCGCCGGCAAAATGCGTCTGCATAGAATCAAAGTACTTGTCGGTGACCGTGTGGCGCTCCAGCTTGATCCGTATGGAGGGCGTGCCCGGATAATCCGGCGCAACTAACCCACCATGAAGGTCAAAGCGTCTGTGAAGAAGATATGCCAGCATTGCCGCACCGTTAAACGGCGCGGGCGTGTCTGGGTCATCTGCACCAATCCTCGCCATAAGCAGCGACAAGGCTAAGTACTCATTTTCACATGCGTATCGCAGGCATCACAGTACCGGAGGAAAAGCGCCTTGAGATAGCTCTCACGGCGATTTATGGCGTTGGTCGTCCTCGCGCTGAGGCGACCTTGCGCTCGCTCGGCATCGAGGCGGGCACGCGCGCAAAGGATCTTTCGGCGAAAGAGGAGAGCGCGCTCCGCGAGGCGATCGAGAAATTCATGCTCGAAGGGGAGCTTCGTCGCGAAATCTCGGGCAACATCCGCCGCCTCCGCGACATCAAAGCGCACCGAGGCAACCGCCACGCCAAGCACCTGCCGGTCCGCGGTCAGAGGACCAAGACGAATTCGCGCACTGTCCGCGGCAACGTCCGCAAAACTATGACGTCTGGTCGCCGTAAGCTGGAAAAGACATGATCGATCAGTACGGAGTACGGTATGTCGCGCGCATACCAGAGACCGAACACAAGATGCCACACCGTTGAATCACTATGGGAAAGAAACGAATCATTAGAAAATCAGGAGGAACCGTCGATCAGGGACTCAAATCCCGCTCTCTTGCGCGTGTCGCGAAGAAGAACATTCTCGCCGGTACGCTGCATGTCCACGCGACGTACAATAATACGAAAGTCCTTCTCACGGATAAGCAGGGCAATGCGATCGCGTGGTCCTCGTCTGGCGCACTCGGATTTGCCGGTGCCAAGAAGGGGACTCCCTTTGCCGCCGCCAAAGTGGGCGAGCTTGTCGGAGACAAGGCGGCGATTATCGGCGTAAAAGAGGTCGACGTCGTCATCCGCGGAGTGGGGGCCGGTCGCGAATCAGCGCTTCGCGCCTTTGCCGGAAAAGGAATCGACGTCACCAGGATCGCGGATGATACTCCGGTGCCGCACAACGGACCGCGTGCGCCCAAAGCCCGTCGCGTCTAAATCTATTTATGCTTCTCATCAAATCAAAATTCAAGATAGCCAAGCGCCTTGGTGCGCAGATTTTCGAGAAAACCCAGAGTCAGAAATTCGCACTCTCGGAAGCCCGCATGAAGCGACCGAAGGGTCGCGGGGCATCCGACTACGGCAAGCAGCTGTTGGAAAAACAGCGCGTGCGCTACACCTACGGTATTTCAGAAAAGCAGCTGAGCAAGTATGCGGAAGCCGCGTTCGAGGAGAAAGATCCTCCGACGGCGCTTCATCAGGCGCTCGAAATGCGCGCTGATTCTGCGGTGTACCGCGCGGGGTTGTCGCCAACGCGCCGTGCGGCGCGCCAGGCGGTTTCTCACGGTCATATCACCGTCAACGGTCGCCGGATTACGACCCCTTCATACCGAGTCAAGGTCGGCGACGTCGTCGCCGTGCGCGAAGGAAGTGTGAAAAGTCCGCTCTTTGCCGGGCTTGTCGAAGCCAAGGAGGAAAATACGCGGGCAATACCGCAATGGCTCTCAGTGGACCTCACTATCCTCAAAGCTGAGGTGACGGGGGTGCCATCGTATGATTCCGTAGGGGTCGGTCTCGATTACGCGACGGTGTTTGAATTTTACAGCAGATAGTGGTATACTCCCGGGCACTTTGTGCATCGGGGCTTATTTATTAACGCGGATATCTTCTAACAGGTCTTATATATCCTATGTCTGATTATCATATCGCATTGCCATCGAAGCCTCGCGTTGTCTCAGAATCTGAGCGGAGCGGCGCGTACGAGATCGACGGGCTCTACCCTGGCTACGGGTACACGCTCGGCAATTCGCTTCGCCGGATTATTCTTTCGTCTCTTCAGGGAGCTGCCGTCACGCACGTGAAGATCCCCGGCGTCGCGCATGAGTTTTCCACCATTGAAGGCGTCAAAGAGGACGTCGTTACCATCCTCCTCAATATTCGCAAAATCCGTCTCAAGCTCCTTACCGACGAGCCTCAGACCATCACGCTTTCCGTGAAAGGTCCAAAGTCTGTCATCGCAGCGGATCTCAAGCTCCCTGGTCAGGTCGAAATCCTGAATCCTGAGCAGCACATCGCCGAAGTGAGCGGCAAGGTGAATTTTGAGATGGAGCTTCGCGCGGAGCGCGGTCTCGGCTACATCCCGAAAGAAGCGCATCAAAAAGAGCGCGTCGATATCGGGACCATCGCGCTCGACGCGATTTTCTCCCCCATCCGCCGCGTCAACTACGAGGTTGAAAACATGCGCGTCGGCGATCGCACCGACTTCAATCGTCTCCGCATTGTGATCGAGACCGACGGCACGCTCGGCGCGCGCGAAGCGCTCGAACGCGCGATTGAGACCATGATCCACCAGCTTAAGGCGATTGTCGGGTTCAAAGAAGAAGAGGCTCCAGAGATTGCGCCTGCAGCGGAGGGTACTCGCGGCAAGGAGCGCGAAGATAAGGCGGCTCCGATGGACGCAGAGGTCCTCAAGACCCGCATCACCGAATTGAACATGCCGCAGCGCGTCGAGCAGGCGCTCGACAACGCCTCCATCCGCACCGTCGGCGGTCTCGTCCGCAAGCGCGAAGACGATCTCCTCGCCATCGAAGGGCTGGGGCAAAAGGGTCTGCAGGACATCAAACGCGCGCTTTCCAATATGGGACTCACGCTCCGCACCGATAAGTAAGGTATGCAGCACCACCGGAAAAATAGAAAATTCGGTCGGAGAAAGAATCAGCGTGTCGCTCTTTTGCGCAGCCTCGCTCGCTCGCTGGTGCTCGAAGAGGGGATTACGACGACGATCGCGAAGGCGAAAGAGCTCCGCCCATATATGGAGAAGCTGGTCTCTGCGGGGAAAGAAGGCTCTCTCGCGGGTCGCCGCCGCGTTGCGGTGAGCCTCGGGGATCGCTCTGAGGCGACAAAGAAGCTTTGTTCCGAACTTGCCGAGCGTTTTGCGAAGCGCTCAGGCGGCTACACTCGCATCATCCGTCTCGGTCGCGTCGGGAAGCGCGCCCTCGAAAGTGCGCGCATAGAATTCCTCAAGTAACGTATGACGAAAGAAAAGAAGACAACCACCTATTCGATCGATGCGGCAGGGAAGACCCTTGGTCGCATTGCATCTGAAGCCGCAAAAGCTCTCATGGGGAAGACCTCCGCTGATTATACGCCGCATATCCGCAGCGACGTGAAGGTGAGTGTCTCGAACGCGGCGAAGATGTATCTTCGCGAGAAGAAGCGCGCACAAAAGACCTACGTCTCTTACTCGGGGCATCCAGGTGGTCTCAAGCGCGAGACCCTTTCCATGCTCAGTGCGCGACTCGGCAAGGGCGCGGCTATCCGCAAAGCGGTCGCGCGCATGATTCCGCGCAACACTATGCATACCGCACGCATGAAGAATCTTACTATTACCGAATAACTATGGCGAAAGAAAGACAGTACGTTGAAGCAGTTGGTCGCAGGAAGACAGCAAGCGCGCGTGTGCGCATTTCGAGCGCAAAGACCTCTTCAATGGTCGTCAATGACCGTGCTGCGGACGAATATTTCCCGCTTGAGACAATGGTCAAGACGGCGTTTGCTCCCCTCGCGCTGCTCGGCGTGTCGTACGCAGTGTCGGTGCGCGTCAGGGGCGGCGGACTTAAGGCACAGGCAGAAGCGGTGCGCCACGGTATTTCCCGAGCCATCTCCGAGCTCGTACCCGAGCAGCGCAAGGATTTGAAGATTCGCGGATTCCTTAAGCGCGATCCCCGCGCAAAGGAGCGCAAGAAATTCGGTCTTAAAGCCGCTCGCCGCTCGCCGCAGTGGAGCAAGCGCTAGAAAAAGGAGACCTGCGTCTCCTTTTTGTCTTGGGTATCTGTTTTGTGTATACTCGCCTCATGAATGACAAGATTGTCGAAGACATTGATTTCGAGCCGGAGGACGAGCTTGGTGATCTTGGTGCGGCGAACATGAAGATGCGCAAGCTTCGCGATGAGCTTGAGAAGACGAAGAAAGAGCGGCAAGAATATCTGGATGGCTGGCAGCGATGCAAGGCCGACAGCGTAAACGCAAAGAAGGAAGCGGAGACCCGCGGAGCGAGGAGCTCGGAGATTCTTCGGGAGGCGCTGGTGCACGACATCATCCCGGCACTCGATAGTTTCGACATGGCGATCGGAGGCGAAGCATGGGCGACCGTCTCCGACGGTTGGAAAAGCGGCATGGAAATGGTGCACGACCAGCTCTTGGATGCACTACGGCGCCACGGCGTCGAGCGCGTCGGCAAAGTCGGGGAGAAAATCGACCACACAGCGCACGAGGTGCTTGAGGAGCGTGATGATGTGGCGGGAGAATCCGGCACGATCGTCCGCGTACTGCGCGCAGGGTATCGCTCTGGCGAAAGGGTACTACGTCCCGCGCAGGTCATCGTCAAAACATAATCACCGTCAAACCTTGTGCAAGTCAGACTTGCACAAGATGGCAACGAATGAGATGATCGGTCAATGCGGAAAGAGCCATTTTCAGTTGGATCGTTCGTACACATCATAAAGCGCGGAACGAAGGGGACTCCTATCGTGCGCGACAACAGCGACAGGTGGCGTTTTCTCAAGTTGTTGCGCTACCTGAACGATGCGAAAGCGCCTAGAAATTGGGAACGAGAAATTACGAACGAACATATTACAAAGGGCTTTATACGCCCCGAGCATTGGTCTTCGCAAAGACCGTATGTATCCATTCTGGCGTACTGTTTAATGGACAACCACTTCCACCTCCTCGTACAAGAACGAGAAGAGGGGGGAGTGAGTAAATTCATGCAGCGTTTATGTACGAGCATGGCGGCGTATCACAACGCAAAATACAGAGACAGCGGGACACTATTTCAAAGCGCATACCGCTCTCGCACGGTGGATAATGATGAGTATTTACAATATCTTGCCGCCTACATTCTCGTCAAAAATACCTTCGAACTTTTTCCCACTGGTAGTAAGGAAGCGATGCGGAATTTTTCTGACGCGTTCGACTTTGCGGAGTCTTATCAATTCTCGAGTTTGCCCGTTTTCTCCCGTCGTGCAGAGTCAACACTGCTCGATATGGATACCATAGATCAGTTATTTACTCGAGGGTCCTCATTCCTCAAGTCTGCAAGAGAGGTTATGCATGGTAGATACGAGAATCCGCGCCTCTACGAACTTGCAATGGATTTATAATCGTGTCCTGCTTGTGCAAGTCTGACTTGCACAAGCAGACGGAGGGTATATAATCTCATCAACAAAATTCTATTTATAAGAAATATCGATACTTTACTAAGTACTTATGGCAAAAATCCTCGGCATAGATTTGGGTACTACGAATTCCGCGATGGCTGTCGTCGTCTCGGGTGAGCCGGAGATTGTGGAGAATGCCGAGGGCGCGCGCACCACGCCATCCGTCGTCGCGGTTTCAAAGACAGGGGAGCGGCTTGTGGGTCTTCTTGCGCGCCGCCAGGCAGTCACAAATCCGAAAAACACCGTCTATCAGATCAAACGCTTTATCGGGCATTCTTTCGATGAGGCGGCGGTCGCGAAAGATCGCGCCGTGGTCCCTTTTGAGACCCGAAAATCGCCAAACGGCGGCATCGAGGTGAAAATGAACGATGCGTGGTACCGACCGGAAGAGGTGTCGGCAATGATACTTCAGAAAATGAAACAGGATGCCGAAGCACGGCTCGGGGAGGCTATCACCGAAGCCGTCATCACCGTCCCCGCGTATTTCAACGACTCTCAGCGCCAGGCGACGAAGGATGCCGGCAAAATCGCGGGACTCGACGTCAAGCGTATCATCAATGAGCCGACGGCGGCGGCACTCGCGTACGGATTCAATAAAAAGAAGAACGAAAAGATCGTTGTATTCGATTTTGGCGGCGGCACATTCGATATCTCCGTCCTTGAGGTCGGCGACGACGTGATCGAAGTACGCTCGACCGATGGCGATGCGCACCTTGGCGGCAAAGATATCGACCAGAAGATAATGGACTGGCTTGCGGAAGAGTACAAGAAAGAATCCGGTATCGACGTGCGCACTGATCCTCTCGCGCGGCAGCGCCTCGATGAGGCGGCGGAAAAGGCCAAGATAGAGCTTTCGAGCGCGGTCGAGACGGAGATCAATATACCCTTCATCACATCGGATGCTTCTGGTCCGCGGCACTTGCTTATCAAAATGACGCGGGCAAAGCTTGAGGAGCTCTCAAACGAATTTGTCGAGCGAGCAATCTCTATCACGAAGCGAGCGATGGAATCGTCGCCCTTCAAGACCGGCGACATCAATGAAGTCATCCTCGTCGGAGGTCAGACACGCATGCCGGCGCTCCAAAAAGCTGTCGAGGCATACTTCGGGAAGAAACCGCACATGGGCGTGAATCCCGACGAAGTCGTCGCAATCGGAGCCGCAATCCAGGGCGGAATCTTGCAAGGCGATGTCAAAGATGTCTTGCTCCTCGACGTCATTCCGCTCTCGCTGGGCATCGAAACACTGGGCGGGGTCGCGACCAAACTCATCGAACGCAATACCACGATCCCGACCTCGCGCTCGCAGACATTCTCGACAGCATCCGATAACCAGCCGTCGGTGGAGATTCATGTGGTACAAGGCGAGCGACCTATGGCAGGAGACAATAAATCACTCGGGCGATTCAATCTCGACGGTATCCCGCCAGCTCCGCGCGGCACGCCGCAAGTGGAGGTCTCGTTCGACATCGATGCCAATGGCATACTCACCGTCAAGGCAAAAGACAAGACGAGCGGGAAGGAACAGTCCATCCGTATCGAAGGTAGCTCCGGTCTCTCGGAAGTGGACATCGAGAAGATGAGAAAAGACGCCGAAGTGAACGCGGAGGCGGACAAGAAGAAGCATGAGCTTATCGAGGCGCAAAATGGCGCAGACCAGGTCGTCTATGCCGCAGAGAAAGCGCTCAAAGAGCACGGAGACAAAGTCAGCGAGGATATCAAGAAAGGGGTGCAGGAAAAGATCGACGCTTTGAAAACGGCGCGAGGTGGAAGCGACGTCGCGATGATTAAATCGGCAGGCGAGGCGCTCTCCTCAGAAATGAGCAAAATCGGGCAGTCCATGAATCAATCTGCTGGTGAGCCTTCCTCCGGAGAGCAATCTTCTCCCAACGACCAAGGGTCGCCGGAGGGATCCGCAACATAAGACCTTTGCGCGGAGACCTCGAGTCATGGAAGGCTACCGGTGGCAAATCATCTTCGGAGGATCCCGATGCTCTCGGTCATTTATGCGTTCGCGCTTACGTTCTGCTTCGCGCTGGTCGTCGCTTTTGTTGAGTGGCAGCTCGGCATGAGGCGCATGAGCGTCATCGCCGCGGTTGGGCTGCTCCTTGTCTGCGTGGCGGCAGGTCTCGATTTCGCTGATTATTATGCGAACACCGATCCCGCACTGTACTCCGCGGGTTTTTTCCTCGGTGTCGAGTTGTCGCTGGGAGTCGCCCTCTTCGGAATCGGTGTCTCCTGGTTCCTCTACAAGGCGCGCAAAGCAGGGTAACCGACTACTCTCAATCAAGGTAGCGTGGAAATGCGATTGGAAAAGGACGCGGCACTCGCGTCCTTTTGCTTTTCTGTTGTGGCTTTATATAATCTCTCTGCATGA
>CAIOKC010000009.1 GCA_903858755.1 uncultured bacterium
AGTCGAGATGAGCGAAGCGACTATCGACGCAAGAAAAACGACCCTCCGCGGGTCGTTTTTCTTTTCCGGACTCCCTACCCCTAGAGTATTTCGCACGTGCCGCCCGCGCACGCCAATTCTTTTTTCTGCTCGGTCTCGTCGGTGCGCTCGTAGATGACGAGCTTCGAGTAGTCGATCTTCGGGAATCTCGCAGCAAGTTCGTCGTAGGTCTTCTTGTCGATGGATTCGTACGGAGCAAGGCGGTACACGTGATTCTCGCGCGGAAGGAATGAGAGCCCGCCGATGATGTCCCAGTTGTCGGAGATCCATGCGACGCACTGCACCCATTCTTCGTCCCCCACTGAGATCGTCGCCGATGGATTGTGTTCGGTGAAGTTGAGCTTCACCATTTTCCAATACTCAAGCTGCTCGATCGCAGAAAGGTCGTTCTTGAAGACGGAGCCTGCAGGAGCCTTAACCGGGAATTCAAGGACGTAGGTCGATGCTTCCCCCTCATTCTGCCCCACCTCCGGATGCGCCTGCACTCCCTGATCACGCATCATTCTGAAGAGAGAGTCGGTCGCGGAAATGCGGACGCGACGGATGTAATACTGCGAATGGCGCGGGTGTATGCCGGACGAGCAATTGAATGTCTGCGACACGGTGCCTGAGGGCTTCACGCACGTGATCGAGCTCGACATCGGGATGTCGAATCGTTTCGCGTACGTCGCGTTCGTCTTCTTGGTCATTTCACGCATTTTGCGCAGTACCTTCGGATCGCGGACGACCGAAGAGTCCCACTGACCGGTGATAGATACTCCGAGAAGGCGCTCGTCTTCGCAATTCTCCTGCCACTCTTTTGAGATGTAGTTGAAATTTACGAGCGTCGACTGGTACGTCCCGAGAAGCGTCGCGAGACGCGCCTTGCGGAGCAATGTCTTCTCCGTGTCGTCGGCGCGCGCGATGACCTCGGAGAGATTGCAGAATTGCTTTGATTGGAGAATGATCTCGCCGCACGGATTGGTCCCCACCTGACCGATGAATCCGGTCTTTTTGCCGTATTTCTTCTGGAGAAGCTTCTGGCGGCGCTCCGGCATCGTCTTTTCGAGGCTTCCGCGGTTGAAAATGCCGCGCTCGCCCGTCCCCGACTTCATGAGCGCAACCCACTCGTCCATCAATTCTGCGTTCGTCGGCTTCATTTCGTATACCGCGGAATTATTGGCGACCGAGCGGTACGGATCGGTGAGGAAGAACTGACCCTTCTTCGCGTCGCGGATCTCGACGTCGTCGAGATCAGAGAGCGAGATCATCGCGGTCCTGCGCACGCCTCCCGCGACGACGCATTCACCGATCTTGCAGATGATGTCGTGCGCATCGATATTGCGAAGGCGGCGACCTTGGCGCTTGAGGATCCTCTCGCGGGCAAACGCGAGGAGCGAGCGCAAGGGCTCCGGACCGGAAGCTTTGCCGCCCATCGTCTTCAATCGCGCACCTGCCGGTCGTATCATCGAGAAGTCGAAATCGACGTCTTTGCCCGCGTACCACGTCGCAAGACCAAGCGTGAGCGCATCGCACCACCCTTCTTTCGTGTCGGCAATGACGTGCGTCGCGATTCTTTCTCCGGTCTGCTTCTGTATTTGCGGAAGCTGCTGGATGTTTTGACTCTCGACCGAGTAGCCGACGCCGCATCCCTGCATCGAAAGGTACATGATCTCCGAGAAATCCTGAAGCTTCACCGGCGCGGTGAACGAGCAATTATAAAAACATGTATTGCATTTCTTCGCCGGCGCGCCCGCGAATTGCATCGCGCGCATCGACGGCATTACCTCCTGCTTCAGGATCGCCTCGCGAATCTCCGCATACTCTCTCTTGGTCAGCTTGTCTCCGAGATTCTCTTTCATGAATCCGACGTAGCGATCGACCGTCTCGATCCATGTCTCGCGGCGCTGTTCGCTCTCGACCCAGCGCGCATACGTGCGCAAATAGACAAATTCGCCGAGAGGATTATCCTTGAAATACTTCTTCGATTCCTCCGCGAGCTTTTTGACATGCTCGGGCACTTCGCCCTGCTCTTTGCGGATCTTGGAGCGCTCGGCGCGGTACAGAATGTAGGCTTTCGAAGTGGCGACGTAGTCGGAGAGCATGAGCTGGCGCTCGACTTCGTCCTGGCACCCCTCGACAGTCGGCAAAAAATTCTTGTAGGTCTTTGCGATGCGCATCATCTCGCCTGCGACCTTATGCGCGACCACGACTGCCTCATCGTTTGAGCCTTCATTCGAGGCTTTCATCGCTTTTTCGATCGCCGTAATCACTTTCAGAAAATCAAACGGGACGATTCTGCCGTCGCGCTTCTGGATTTGCGGCAAATATTTCTTGTAGACTCGCATCGCGGCGGTGTCTCCCGACGATGCCGACTCCGCTTTCGTCCTCCGCGTCCGTGCTACTGCCTTCATTGTCATGCGCATACAGTGAGATTGATAAGAGATTGTAAAGGACGTTCATTGTACTCCTGCCCGCCATCGCGACGAGTGCGGTATCGCTGTTGATAACTCGCGCGCGCCGGATTCTCGCGCGCTCAAAACGCTTATGAGCCATATTTCGGGCGCTTAGAGTCGCACAATATCGCCAAGCATCACTCCGCGCGCGCTCACATACCCGGCTGGCAGCTCCAAGACATACCGAGCCGGACGCTCGGACACGAAACGGGCAGGATACGACTCCGGCGAGGCGCGCTCCGTGATATAGACGACCTCTCCATCCGAGGAAAGCCAAAGAATGTCGATCGAGAAACGCATGTCTTTCATCCAAAACGCGTAATACCCCTCCTCGGGAAAGACGAAGAGCATGCCCTCTCTCCCTTCGAGCATTTTGCGTCCGCTCAGACCGAGCACACGCTCTTCTGGGGTATCGGCGATGAGCACTTCTATGCGCTCAGCGCCTATCGCGATTGTCTTGGTATCGCTCTCCGAGCGCGGTGCTTCGCCCGGGAAATTCTCGAGCTGGATATTCCAGAACACAAAAGCCGCTAGTATCAAACATCCGGCACCTATCGCTAGATACCGGATAGATGTGTTGCGAAAAATCACACTACCTATTCACCGACAACCGATGCGACGTCAGATATATCTTGCACACCCGATGAAAATGCTTGCGAGCCGACGATAAGGATAATCGCCATAACGACAAGCGCGACAAGCCAATAGGACGCATTGATGAAATAGAGTCGCAAAGGTTTTTGCTCCCACAAGACCGCGCCGATCGCGACCGGGGCAACGAATCCGATCCACACCCACACGCCGAGCTCGATCGCGCTGATGATGTCGTACACTCCCCACGCCATGCCAAAGTACGTCATCACGTACGCGACGACCATGCTCATACCAAGACCGATGCCAGCAGTGATCGGCATGCGCTTCTTTCCGCGCTCAGCCATCTCCGGCGTGATGTTCGACATGCGCATCCACGCGGTGCCGAAGACGCTCGGGTGATACCACACCCAGCCGATAAGCACCGACGCACTGCCCGCCGCAAGAATCGCCCAAAAAGAAAGACTCATCATCTCTCCAATAGTACTCCGCGCACGATGCGCGTCTAGCCCGCCATGTGCATAGCGCGCACGCGATCACCATCTCGCCACCTCATCTTCTCATCCCATCCACTCTTAACAAAAACGTCCGACCGTACGTTTTTGTTAAGAAGTGGATTGCCATGCGCGGCAAAGCATGCGAAAATCCGCGTACCTATGTTCACACACTCAATCGAGCGCATGCGCGCACTTGCCACGCGGTCTGTGCTCTTGTACGCGGGTGCCGCACTTCTTATCATCGGCGCAGGATGGTTTTTCTTTTTCCGAGGAGAAGCTGCTCCCGAGACCCTCATCGTCTCCCGCGGAGCATTCATCGAGCAGGTTTCGGTCTCCGGCACGGTCGTCGCGGCGCAAAACGTCGAACTCGGTTTCAGCGGAGGCGGGAGACTTTCCCGTGTATATGCAAAAGTCGGCGACAATGTGGGATACGGCGCCATCATCGCCGAGGTAGAAAACGGCGATGCGCGCGCGGCGCTCCTCCAAAGACAGGCGGCTCTTGAGACGCAGAAAGCGAAGCTCGCCGCCCTCGAAAACGGCACAAGACCGGAGGAAATCGCCGTCACCGAAGCTGCCGTCGAGAACGACCGGCTTGCGCTTGAGCAGGCACATCAGGGCATCGTAAACGCGATACAGGATGCGTATTCGAAGTCCGACGATGCCGTCCGCAACAAGACGGACCAATTCTTGAGCAATCCGCGGAGCACGAGCCCGCAGGTCAATTTCCAGACATCCGACACCCAGGTGCGAGACGATCTGATTGCCGCGCGCGTCGCAGTGGAGGCAGTGCTCGCATCATGGCAAAGTGAGGTGTTCTCCCTTTCCTCCTCAGACGACACACCGGGAGCGGCAGCGCGCGCAAAATCAAACCTTGCGAAGATCTCATCACTGCTCGCGACCGCGAGCGCCGCGCTCAATCGCGCGATACCGAATTCGTCGATAAGCCAGACGACCCTCGACGGGTATGCGACCGATGTCGCGACCGGTCGCACACATATCAATACCGCGCTCGCGACACTCAATACCGCGCTCACCACGCGCGCGAGCGCGATCGCCGCGCTCGCGCGCGACGAGAAGACGCTTGCGCTCAATAAGGCGGGCTCGACCGCCGAAGATATCGCCGCGCAGCGAGCGCAAGTGAAAGCCGCGGAGGCGGATGTGGAGAGCGCACGCGCGCAGCTCGCAAAGACCATCGTCGTCGCGCCATTTTCCGGCACGATCACGAAGATGGACGCAAAAGTCGGCGCCATCGTCTCGTCCAACACGTCGCAGATATCGATGATAAGCAGCGGTACCTTCCAGATCGAGAGCTACGTCCCCGAGGTCAACGTCGCGCGGCTTGAGGTCGCGGATCTCGCCGATGTCACACTCGATGCATACGGCGAGAGTGTCGTCTTCCCTGCTCGCATCGTCTCCATCAACCCGGCGGAGACGATCCGCGACGGCGTCTCGACCTACAAAACGATTCTGGAATTTATTTCGAAAGACGATCGCATTCGCTCGGGCATGACCGCAAACGTAGTCATCACCACCGAGAAGAAAGACGGCGTGCTGAGCATCCCGCAAGGTCTCGTCGTCGAACGCGACGGAAAGAAATTCGTGTCTCTCAAAAGCGGCGATGCGACGACCGAGGCTGAAGTATCGACGGGCAGCATTTCCTCTCTCGGGAATATCGAAATCCTCTCGGGTCTCACGGAAGGCGACGTCGTCGTGGTGCCGAAATAGACGCATGCTGCCCCTCACTGTCCGCCTCGGCTTGTATCTGGCGGTGCGCCAGCTCCGCCGCGCTTCGCTCTGGACGACCGGGCTCATTATCTTCGTGATGGTGCTCACGTTTCTTAATCTCGTCGTCGTCTCCGGCATTTTGGTGGGGCTCATCCAAGGCTCGATCAATTCGTGGCGCACCGAATTCACGAGTGACGTGATCATATCGACGCTCGACGACAAGAAATACATCGAAAACAGCGCGAATCTCATAGAGATCGTGAGAAGCATTCCGCAGGTCGAAGCGGTCTCTCCCCGCTATTCTGAAGGCGCTATCCTTGAGGCAAACTACAAGACACGCAAAGAGACCGACAAGCCAAATGTGGCATCCGCCCAAATCATGGGCATCGACCCCGCCGCCGAAAACGCAGTCACCGGTCTTGCGGGATCGATTATGGAGGGTTCCTACCTCGCGCCCGGAGACTACGACAAGATCGTCGTCGGGTACTACCTGCTCTCGCAGTACGTCCCCGTCGACGACCCCAATTTCGCCGCGCTCAAAGACGTGCGCATCGGGACGAAGATCCGCATTCAGGTGGGCGACGTGACCCGCGAAGTGGTAGTGAAAGGAATCATCAAGAGCAAGGTGGATTCCCTCACGAGAAACGCGTTCATGATCGACTCGCAATTCCGGAGTATGATCGGGAGAAACGACGGCAACGTGGATCAGATCGTGATGAAGCTGAAAGGCGGCGCGGATCCGATCGCAGTAAAGCGCGCGCTGATCCTCCGCGGCGTCGATCAGTACGCGAAAGTGCAGACGTACGCCGACGCGCAGCCGCAATTCCTCAAAGACATCATCAATACATTCAATATGCTGGGAAGCGCGATCGGCTCGATCGGTCTTGTCGTCGCCTCTATCACGATCTTCATCGTCATCTTCATCAACGCGATCACACGCCGCAAATACATCGGCATCCTCAAAGGCATCGGCATCAGCGGCAGAGTCATCGAATACTCCTATGTATTCCAATCGATGTTCTACGCCGTCTTAGGCTCGGCGATCGGCATGGTGATTCTCTACGGGCTTTTAGTCCCGCTTTTCATCGCACATCCGATAGACTTTCCTTTCAGTGATGGCATCCTGGTCGCTCCGCTCGGTTCCACGCTTTTCCGCGTCGGTCTTCTCATCTTTGCCACCGTCATCGCGGGGTTCATCCCTGCATGGATGATCATCCGCAAAAATACGCTCGACTCAATCCTCGGTCGCAATTAGAATGCCCGCTCACTCAATATGATCGAAACGCGCAACCTCATAAAATCCTTCCAGAATGGCGATGTGATAACGCAGGTCTTGAAGGGTATCGATTTCAAGATCGAGCAGGGAGAATTCCTCTCCATCATGGGTCGGAGCGGCGCCGGCAAGAGCACCCTTCTCTACCAGCTCTCGCTTCTCGACGACCCCACGAGCGGAGAAGTGATCATCGACGGCGTGCATACGCAGACGCTCTCTGCGGATGAGAAGATGCTTTTCAGACTCAAAATGTTTGGTTTCGTCTTCCAGGATTACGCGCTCATGCCGGAGCTGACCGCGGTTGAAAATGTATCTCTCCCCCTTCTCATGCAAGGACATTCGAAAACGCATGCCTACAAGGAAGCGACCGCCGCGCTCGAGCGCGCGGGACTGGGGCCCCGCACCGGCAATCTCCCCTCCCAGCTCTCGGGCGGCGAGCAGCAGCGCGTCTCGATCGTGCGCGCGGTCGCCCACAATCCGAAAATACTCTTCGCCGACGAGCCGACCGCCAATCTCGACAACGAATCCTCCGCCCGCATCATGGGCATCTTCGCCGAACTCCACAAAGAAGGCCAGACGCTCATCATGGTCACCCACGAAGAGCAGTACGCGAAGATGGCGGAGCGCATCATCCGCCTCGACGACGGCAAGATCGTATCCTCCGAGGAAAATTGAGTGCGAGTGAATTTAGTCGAGGTACACAGTCGCAACCCAAAGCATGCACCGACCGCAATAGACCCCCCTAGGAGGCTCAACAAAGGCGGAGGGTGAGAGATTCGAACTCTCGATACCTTGCGGTATACGCGCTTTCCAAGCGCGCGCACTAGACCACTATGCGAACCCTCCGTGTGCTCGATCGTTATAGCACGGCTCGCATACTCCCGCACATGCTTCCCGCGCATGATCCCAGAAATAACGAAGGCGGTCGGAGACCGCCTTCGGGATTCTTTCATTGACCACGCGAATGCCGATACGCCGTCGTCGAACGCAGCGACGACTTCGATACCGATGCGGGGAGCATTCGCCGCGGCGCTCGCACGCGTGCGAGCAGTTTGAAGGGAAAGCGCAGAATGGTGGCATTGCCGACAAATTTCTTGTGCCTATTCCGCTCCCACCACGGCCGCTCGGTAAGCACATACGGAGCGGGGTCGAAAAACTTCTCGGACGGCTGCAAAAATATGTCGAGCTCCGGTCTTTTCGCCTGAGCTTTCAGCTTCTTGCGGCGGTCCCGGCGAGCTTTGCCGATCTCGACGACCGGCGCAGGCTCTTCAGGAATGTCCGCAAGGTTGAGTGTGCGATCGACCCAATTGTAGCGCTTGAGGAAGTCCGACGGCGACTCAACGGAGCGGCGCCACCGGCTTTGGAATATAACGATATCGCCTGACATTGCCAAAATCTCCTCTGTGCCTAGCCTACCACGCCAATACAAAACTGGGCAGGGTGCCTAGTGCCCGCCGCCGGATTGGAGGTCGCCATCGAAAATGCTTTTGTCGGCGGGGCCTTCCACATGGAGGACGCCCCACGCGCCGCGATCAAGCCGCGCAAGTGCGTGATCGACGAGCACGTAATTGCCCGGATAGTTGAGATCGAAATCCACGACCGCGGCTCCGCCAGCGGGCACGATGGTCGTCTGCACATCATGGATCGGATTGCGGAGCGCCGCCTCCGGATAGACCACGCTAAATACCTCGCCTATCACATGAAAGCTCGATATCAGATTCACTCCTCCATTCCCCACGTACATGCGCACCGTCTCGCCGACCCGCGCTTTCAGATTCTCGGTGAGCGCTTTCGTGCGCCCGTTGAAGACGACGTACTGCGGCTTCCCCTCGAGCATCGCCGCGGCGTCGAAGATCTGGAGACCTTTCTTGCCCAAATCTCCCGTCGTATAGAATTCGCCCTGCATCACATACAACTCTCTGTCGACCTCTGGCATCCCCTCTTTCGGCTCGACGAGAATAAGCCCGTACATGCCGTGCGCCATGTGATTCGCGACATTGGGGTGCGCGCAGTGGTAGACGAAGAGCCCCGCATGAAGCGCCTTGAAGGTAATCGTCTTCGATTCTCCCGGCATGACGACGGTCGCCGCGGCTCCGCCGCCCGGACCCGTCACCGCATGCAGATCGATCGAGTGGTGATGCAGGCTGCTCTCATCATTGGCGAGCGTGAGGACGACCGTGTCGCCCTCGCGCACGCGAAGGAAGGGTCCGGGCACCTTCCCGTCAAACGTCCAGTAATTGATGAAGACTCCCGGCGCCATCTCAGCGATCACTTCTTTCGCAGTGATGTCGATGCGCACCGTCGCGGGCTCCGTGCGCGCGATCGGTGGCGGGATGTCGTTTGGATCGCGCGCGATGTCGGCGACTTTCTCGAATCGACTGATGCGGGTAAAAAAGTCGAGAACGTTCTTGAACGGCAAGACGGGTCCTTCGGCGGGTCCGTACGTGGTGAGGGAGAAAGGATACTGCAAGCCGCGCGGCAGCCCGATCGGCGCATAGACGAAAAGCGAGATACCGAGAAAAAAGGCGACGAGCACCATCGTCATCATGCGGGAGTGCATCCTGCGCAAGATGAGGTAGATGAAGACGCCGGCGGCGGCGTATGCGATCGCAAGCCCGAGAGTCTGGACGAAGACGTACGAAAGAAGCGCGAGCAGCCACGACATGGGATCATTCTCCCCCATGGCGGGCTCTCTGGCAATACGGGTGCGGGAATCAGGAGCGCATCCCCACGAGCGCGGCGACGCGCTCTTCTACCGGCGGATGCGTGGAAAATATCTTCGCAATAAAGCGACCAGCCTCATGCGCACCGAAGGGATTCGAGATGAAAAGGTGCGCGGTCGCATGATTCGCGCGGCGCATCGGAGCTTGGTACGAAGCAATCTTCCGGAGCGCGGAGGCGAGTCCCTCGGGATAGCGCGTGAGGAGGGCTCCGGAGGCATCGGCGAGAAATTCGCGCCTGCGCGACACGGCAAGCTGGATAAGCTGCGCCGCGATCGGCGCGATAATGATCGCGATCACCCCCGCAGCGATCAGGAGCGGATTCTTATTGTCTCGGTCGCCCCCACCGAAGAAGCTCATGCGAAGGAAGATGTCGGAGAGCATCGCGATGAATCCCGCAAGGACGACCGCGACCGTCATCACGAGAATATCGCGATTGCCGATATGAGAGAGCTCGTGCGCAAGCACCCCCTCAAGCTCGCTCCTATCGAGCCGATCGAGAAGTCCGGTCGTGACGGCGACGACCGCATGCTTCGCGTCGCGACCGGCGGCGAAGGCATTCGGCGCGGCATCTTCTATTATATAGAGGCGCGGCTTCGGGAGCCCCGCGGTGATTGCAAGATTCTCAAGGACGCGGTGCAGCTCAAGATGCTTCACCGGATCAGCTTCATGCGCCCCCACCGAGGAGAGCGCGATTTTGTCGGAAAACCAGTACGCGGTGATGTTCATACCGAGCGAGAATGCGACCGCGATGTAGAGAATACCGGCATTGCCATAGATGTGCGCAAAGAGCCACCCCACCGCGATGACGACGACGAGAAATACGCTCATCAAAAGCCACGTGCGGCGCACGTTTTTACCCTGCTGTGTGTAGAGACTAGCCATACGATACGCGGCGCAATGCCGCTGCCATTTCTAGAACGATACCTTGACCGGATTCTTCGCCGCTTCTTCGCCTTCCGCAAGCGCGAAAAATTCGCGCGTCTTGAAGCCAAACATGCTGCCGATGATATTGGTCGGGAACATCTCGATAGCATTCTGAAGCTCCTGCACGACGCCGTTGTAGAAGCGGCGAGCCGCTTGGATTTTGTTTTCTGTATCCGAGAGCTCTCGCTGCAGCTCGACGAAATTGGTATTCGCCTTCAGATCAGGGTAGCTCTCGGCGACCGCGAAAAGCGATTTGAGCGCGCCGGTGAGCATGTTTTCCGCTTGCGCATGATCTCCCACCGACTGCGCGCCCATCGCCTTCGTGCGCGCCTCTGTCACTTTCTGGAGCGTGCCCGCTTCGTGCTGCATGTAGCCTTTGACCGTCTCGACGAGATTCGGGATGAGGTCGTACCGGCGCTTAAGCTGCACATCGATATCCGACCACGCTTCTTCGGTGCGATTGGTAAGGCGGACGAACCTATTGTACGCCCACACGAGCCAGAGACCGACTACTGCGAGAGCGCCGATAAGAATCCAAAGTGGTGCCATACTGTTAGTATTTATTACTGGTAATTCCTAAATGCTTCTCGATCCGCGCAACTCTCGTGAGCAGATGATCAATCTCCTTTGAGTAGCCGACCATGCCCATGGTCTTTTCCTGCAATGCGTCGATCTCTTTTCGTATGCTCACCACCTCCACTCGTATTGCGTGAAGTTCTTCGTCAACACGATTGAAACCTTGCCTCATTTCGGTTCGAAGATCGCCGACCTCGGTTCGAAGATCGCCGACCTCGGTTCGAAGATCGCCGACCTCGGTTCGAAGATCGCCAACCTCGGTTCGAAGATCGCCGACCTCGGTTCGAAGACCCCCTATTTCCCTGCGTACGTCGCCAAACTCGCCCGCCATGAGCGTCGCAAGACCCTCGATGGTCGTGACTTTCTTCGATTTTGTCCTACTCGCCATGCGGCAAGTATACCACACGGCACCAGAGGAGCAGCTCGATCACCTTCCCCTGTTTGTAATAACGATGTTGTTCCAGGGGATATTGACTGTATACACAATCCGCTTAGCCTCCGTTAAGAGAGCGCGCCCGGTATTTTCCAATCCCTTTGCTTCAGAGATCAACGAGTCTGCCTGGAGCATCTTTTGGAACCCACTGAGTGACTCCCCTCTTCGTATACTCCTATCGAGAGCGTTTGCATAGGATTCGATTCTCCCTGCCAAGCCGCTACCCCCCGCCTCTTTAAATTCCGATGATCTCATTACTTCAGCCAATTTCCTTGCTTCACCTATCGCGGATCTGATCGCAGTCTTGTTTTCAGGCAATGCCGGTTCCAGTGGATGAGTGCGCTCATACTTGCTTGCTTTCAGACCCTCATCGATGGAGCTGAACGTGTTTTGAGCTGTTTCAGTCTTTTTTCGTAGAGCCTCATTACTTACTTCTGGAGAACTTTGCGGTGCCGATACAGTGTTCGTGGGAGAAGTCTCTTGATTCTCTCGCGTCACCGCCTTTACAAAAGACAATTCATCCGCCGGTTCGGCACCAGGCTTCTGTTCCACAGGATTCTCGGGCGAGAGGACTTCTTCCCCTGCCGAACCTGGGACGTACGCGGACTCCGCGGGTAGGGATTCGGTCGCTTCCCTGATCACCTGGTCCAGATCATCTCCAATAGCCGCCAAGGAATCTTGCGTTATGTCAAAGTTGCCCAATGACGAAGAAATGTCGGTGGGACCGTCGGTGAGCGATGCCGAAGGATCAATCACATCACTACTAGAATAACTACGGAGGAAATCTTTTACGCGTTCCCAGGTATCTCCGATTTTTCCTTGCAAGTACTGCGAAAATGTCTGCGGCGCTTCGCTTGCTGCTGGTACCTGCGCTTCTGCCGGTGCCTGCGCCTGGGTCTGGCTGGTGATAGCTTCTCCGCTTTGTTCGTAAGCTTCAGGAGTCGGGACCTGAGATTCAACCGACGGCGGCGCGATTGCATAATCCGACCCGATACCTCCCTGCCCTGAGCCCTTCGCGACGATGTCATTCACGCGCGCGAGAGTCTTCGGACCCGCGAGCCCGTCGACCTCCATGAGATTCTCGCGCTTCTGGAACTCGCGCACAGCGGCTTCGGTCTTCGGACCGTATACGCCGTCTTCGGCGAGCTTCGCTCCTCGCGTGTTGAGAAATTCCTGCAGTCGCTTCACGCCCGGATCTTTCTCCCCCGGGCTGTAGCTATCGCCGAGCGCCTCAGGAGGTGCGGATATCGCCGCGATGTCCGCAGGTCGCGAGCGCGGGAGCGGAGTATCATACCCCTCGGCGCGCGCCTCGATATCGGCTGCCTCTTTCGCATCCGCGGCGGCTTTCGCAGTCTCCGAGCGCTGCGCGTCGATATCCGCTTGCGTGATCGGATTTCCATAATCATCCGTCATCTGCGTCGGCGCGAGCGACGCAATACCACCCGTGTCTTGCGATGGAGAAATATTTGATGCGCCGCCGGTCTCGATCTCCATCGTGTCTGTCTCAAAAGGCGTCTGACTCGAGATACCGGCAAAAATCTCTCCTGCCTTCTCTGCAGCAGTGCCCACTGCATTCGCTATATTTTCGGTCACAGACCGTGCCGCATTTCCTACACTCTCCGCCACAGTATGGGCGAAACTCCCCGCATTGGTCTTGAAGTTGTCCCAATTGGAAGGTTCTGCGTTTACAGCCGCCTGCCGCACATTGCGCGTGACCTGTTTGCCCGTCTGATCAAAACTCTCGGGTACCGGGACACCTGAATCCGATGGTGTTTTGATATCCGCTGCTGTTTCCAATGAAGACAGTGTCTCACCACCCGAAGGCAAAGTTGACATGTCGGGCAGCGACACTTCTGTCGGAGGATTCGACGCCCCTCCGGTCTCGATCTCCATCGTGTCAGGTCCGGTCGGTGGTGCGCCCGAAATACCTGCAAGCACATTTGAGCCGAGCGTACTTACCGTCCCATACACAGAGTCCCATGTGTCTTTGAGCGTGCTCGAGAGTCTCACAAACGCCGATTCGTCGCGACCCGAGACAACCCCTTCGTTTGCAGGTCGTGCCGTCTCGCGCGACTCAGCTGCATGTTGCGCGGCGACGCTCTCCTGTGGATTTGTTTCTGCTGCGGACGGCACAGGGATCTGCGAATTAATCTCGTCCAAAATCTCCCTTTGCGGACTCGTCGGCACCGCATCTGGCACAGGTATGCGCGAATCAATCTCGCTGCCGATGAGATCTTGCGGATTCGTCGGCGCTGATTCAGGGATCGGTACCGCGCCATCGGCAATCGCGTCGATACTTCCTGGATTGATCGGCGAAGAGTCAAACGCGAGCCTCGTATCGAGCGCGGAGCCGCTCACTGGCGTCGTGAGATTGAGATAATTTGGATCGAAATATCCAGGTGAATACCCAGATGACCGGTCGTTGGTCGCCACCTCGATAAACGGCGGTTCACCGCTCGGCGTATAGACCAGTATCGGAGCGTCGCTTACCGACTCAGTAAAGGGCGGTTCGCCGCTCGGCACGTAGGCAGACACGCCAGCGTCCGGGAGAGTAGCAGAGACAGGCGACCATGAAGGAGCCGACGCATACGGACTCTCGGTTTGCGGCGTCGCGAGAGAAGGATACTCGGTCGCCGGCTGGAACTGGAACGGCGTCGAGCTCCAATCAAAGCTCGGAGAGGTCGGTATATAGGGAAGTGCGGAAGCACTGCTTGCCCACGGATCCACCTGCGCGAGCACCGACTGCGGCACATACCCTCCGGTGCTTGCGACCTGCGTGGACCCTTGACCAACGTATGGCGCAACATTCGCCTCGAACCATCCTGCATTGCCCCGAACAAGATTTCCTCCTCTTTTTATCGGTCCAAAATAATTTGAGAGCTGACCTTGCTCAGCGATTTTAACAAGCGCTTCCACTGATTTTTGGGGATCGTGAGCATCACCTGGTCCTATGCCGTATCTTCTATCGCCTCCCAAATTATTGAGCTGATAAATCCCTTGTGAATCTAACCCCCGCGCCTTGTCATATTCACTCACCAGAGTCGCGCTGAAGTTAGATTCTGTTTTCGCAAGCTGCACAGCAGCCCTGGCCAGCTGGTCGGGGCTGGTCGGATCGGAAACGCCGATCTTTCGGAAGGCATCGAGTGTTGCTTTCGGCCATTGACCACCATTGGCAGCGAGCGATTTCTGAAATTCAGCCCGTGCGGTATTGTACGCATCAACCGGATCAACTTTACCGTTCGCTCCTGCGCGTAGCGGCTCAAGCTGCTGCTGATCCGTTGGCTGCTGTCCTGCCGTCACTCCTCCTATATACGTACACCACCAGCTATCGCATGCGCCCGCTGCTCCGCTTTCAGGTGCAGTACTTCCTGAATCGGCTGTCTGCTCAGGCGCTCCAAAACCGGTCGTACCACCCGGGACTTCATATCCCCCGGAATCAAATTGACCTCCCGTCGGATTCCCCGCGGAATCGACTGGAGTAAGCGATTGCGCAGAGCCGAGTCCCTGCAAAGAGCCGCCCCACTGCTTAATCTGCTCGCCGATACTTTGCGGCACGCCGGCGTTATTGCTTCCGCCCTCAGCCTGCTGTTGGAGAAATTGCTGAAATGCTTCCGCGCTCGGCGCTTGTTCGAAATTCCCCGGCTTTAATTCGAGAGTCGCTGCATCGAGTATTGAAGAGCCTGGCTGAAATGAAGTCGGTGAGATATTTGCATCGGGAGGCTTCGGCACGCCGACAAATCCTCTCTCCGGATCCGGCGTGAGCTTCGCTGGTGTGCAGCCGCCACCGCCCGTGAAGCAGTGCTCTCCTTTTTCGTTGATGTACGGTAATTTCTCTTCGATATCCGGATCGGTAAGCGCGTGTTCTTTGCCGTCGAGCCCGACGAATGTCTTGCCCAGGCACTTTTCTTTCCGAATACAAATTCCTTTCGTCACTCCCTTGTTGGTGACATCTTGACAGTACTTGCCGACAACACCCTTTATCGTATTCTTCGGCGGATCGCAATACGTGCCATACTTGCAGACTCCCGTCTCCGGCAGACACATTTTGTTGGCAGCATCGCTGAGCGCGGAGGCGGACGCGAGCGGAAAAAAGAGCCCAATGGACAGCCCGACTGCAAGAAAAATCCCCGCTCGGTATGTTGCGGACATAATGACTCACCAATTGTACCAGTCTGCGCGGCTCTTCGGAGAAGATGCTGTGGACGTCCGGATATCTATCCTGCTGTCACTCAATACAAATATGTACTTATAATGTCCTATAGGTTGTTATAAGTACAGCGGGTCATGCGAGAATACCTGTCGACGTCCGGATTACTCTTCGACGCTCACGCGCACTGTCGCGTGCACCGCGCCGTTTTTCCCCGTGCATGCCGCTGAGAATGTCGCTTCTTCAGTGATCACCGGCGTAAGCGTGGTGCCCTCCGATCCGCTGCCGATGTGCGTGCCATCTTCGGTCGATATCACGCACGCATCGACTCCGCTACTCGTCCAGTACAACGTAGTATGCGTCCCCGATTTCGCGCGCGGCGGATCTGCGAGCAGGCGGACGACCGCATCGCCTTCCCTGTCGATCGACATTGAGCTCGTCCCGCTCGAACCCACGAACCACCCTGCGACCGTCTTAAAAAATCCGCCGATTTTCTCAAGCACTCGCCCGATCGCGCTCGGAGCGCGCTCTTCGGTCGAGGTCGCCTCCGCGGGCGCTTCAGGCACCGGAAGGAGCGGCGCAAAAACCTTCGGTGAAGCAGGCACGGCGGGTGAAGCGGCGACCTCGGATATGCCGAGCGCCGGATTCCACGCGGGCTTCGGAAGGCTAGGCACTTGCACCGGCTGCGCCTGCGGCGGCAAAGGGCGCGAGGCATCAGGCACAGGAGCGGCGACGTTTTCATCATCTTTTTTGCTATCGCCTTCGTCCGAAGAAGAAGCGGTGCCGCTCTCCGAAGCGCTCTCCGCGATACGCGACCCCGCACGACCAATGCCGACCACTTTCTTCACTTCCGCGAAAGAGCCTGTCATCACGGCTGAGAGAAGATCGACGATCGATATGATATGCGCATTCTCTCCGGTCGGAGAATAATTTGCCGGCAGCGTATCGCGCCCAAACGACGTCTGCGGGAAAAGGACGACTTGCTGCGGAGCCGCGCGGAGCGATACAGCTTCGGGAACCACCGCGGATGCGCCGTCATGCGGGGGAGGTATCGGTGCCATCGATCTTTCGCCTTCGAGAGTATCAAGATTGAAAAGCTGCGTGAATGCTTCGAGGCGAAACGCCGGCGAGACGCGAGCGCTCTCCTCCCCCGATGCGCCAATCTCTGCGATAGGATCCGGTGCGCGCGTATCCGAAGCTATCCCGCTCGGCAAGAGCGGCGCCGGGTCGGCATGCGTCGCAGAAGGCAACGCGGGCAAGGATTTCGCCTCCCGCGACCGCTGACTGGGCATCTCGTATGAGGGCGCGAGCACAGCGACCACTCGCGGCGCGGGCGCTACGACGGTCTGTATGAATCGCGTCGCCTGATTCACATACACGACCGGATTAAGATTCGGGACACTGGGTACAAACGAGAATATCGTCGAGACCGTGCTCCGCGGAGTTTCCCGAGGAAGATACGTGTACGGAGCCACTGGCACTCCTCCGGCGACATTTCCAAATGTATTCTGCGGCTTCGGAATCGTCGGAGCGGCAATGGATGGGGTGGTGGGAAGCGGACTCGTAAACGAACTCGGCACAATTGGAGTAGAGATTTTTCCCGCCGGGTCGTTCAAAGCGAGACGGGCATCGCCTGACGTGAAAGCTGGACCAGGTTGTGCAGCATATCCCGAAGACTGCTGTCCAACCTGTTGCGATAAGCTAGAAGGTGGCGAAGGAGAGAGTTGTGAAATCTTTTGAGTAGCAGGTTCATAAGAAGCGCCGGGCGTCGCCGCCGACTGGACCTGCTGCGCAGCTTGTTTTGAGAAGCTTGCGGGAGGCGGCGCATTATCTACTCCCAATAAATTGGGTTGGGTGGGAGCTGGACTCGTCAGGATCTTGTTGGCAGTATCAGCAGTAACTCCTTTGCCTATATCATCGTATATGCTGGATTGACCGAAACTCCCGCCAGCCTTGACCTGAATAATATCTGTCTGTTTGCATTCTCCCCAGTCTCCACCAACGCTGCACTGCGAACCGGGCATCTTTGCATCGCAAAAGCGCGCCTTCGAACAAAACGCCGCGACGAGAGGTCCGCGGCACGGTTTTCCATATATATTGAAAAAGGCTCTGCCACCCTCTGTGTACTGCTGGTACTTTGGTCTGTCGCTTCTGTATACGAAGGAATCGTCCGGTGGTTCGGGGCACTCTTTGTTGGCCGTATCATTCGCCGCTTCCGCAAGAGCTTTGTCGAGAGACGCCCCAAAAGAACTCGCCGCGCCCTGCGCCAATTGTGTGCTAGATTTGACAGCCGCGTGCTCGAATACCTTGTCCAGATAAAAATCTCCAACAAGAAAGACCATCCCGAGAAAGAGGAATGCACAAAACAATCCCCTGCGACCCATATACGAAAAGTATAGCA
>CAIOKC010000010.1 GCA_903858755.1 uncultured bacterium
AAACATAATGACTGCTATAAGAAAAAGTCCGTCGATGAGTTGCATACGGGGTCCTCGAATGGTAGCATGCGCGGCGATATGGCAAGAATATGCGCAATAACGGGCAAGGGATCACAGGTCGGGGGCGGCTACTCCAACCGTGTTCGTGCTACCAAATTCAACCCGACGGGCAAACGCCGCCGCCAGGTAAACCTCCAGAAGAAGACGCTCTTCATCCCCGAGCTTGGCAAGAAAATCACCGTCAACGTCTCCGCGAAAGGCTTGAAGACGATGAAGAAGCGCGGTGCCTATCAGACGCTCAAGAAAGCAGGACTCGTCTCCTAGTCAGGTAGTCAAAAGGTCGCCCGCAGGGCGACCTTATGCGTCATTTTCGCTCTTCATTCTTCTCTTTTGTCAGCAGAGCTGCCGAATCGAGTCCGAATATCGAACCCCCGTGCAGGGCAATCGAGCGCACGGCCTCGTCGAGGAAGCGCCTCAAAGAGGCGTATAATTTATTCATCGGGACACACCCTGAGCACTCCTTTTATCCGACACCAACCCTACCGAATTATTGCCATTTGTCCAACTGGACGCCGGAAATCCAGCTCTTAACAAACTCGTACGGTCGTACGAGTTTGTTAAGAGTCATTTTTTCAAAACCTTGGCGCCGTCCGACACGAAGGTGATCGTCCCCTCCTCGCACGTATCGAGCGTCGGGACGCCGAATTGCCGAAATCGCTCGACCACTTCGGGAGCGGGGTGCCCGTAGCGATTGTCGCAGCCGCGCGAAAAAACAGCGTACGCGGGATCCACAAATCCGATAAAGGGCGGCGCGGAAGAGGTCTTCGATCCGTGGTGCCCCGCTTTGAGGACATCGGAGCGGAGCGATCCCCCGTCGAGAGACACGAGATATTTTTCTATTCCCTGCGGCGCGTCGCCTGTCAGCATAAACGCGGTCTTGCCGTACACGAGCCGCGCGACGACTGATCCGGTATTGGCTTCCACCGCGCGCATATCGCGATCGGGAGAAAGAATCTCGAGGTATGCGCCGCCAAGATCGATTATCTGCCCGCGCATCGCGATGTGCAGATCGGCTTTCTCACTGCGCATCGACTCTTCAAACGCCTGCGCAATCTGCGAATCACCCGCGATGCTTGAGCGCACGATCATGCCGACATCGTAGCGCGCGAGCACATCGACGAGTCCGGATATATGATCCGCATCCGGATGCGTCGCCACGACCACATCGATCGAGCGATCCCACCACGGCATGCGCTTCCCGAGCGCGCGGATTACCTGCGCGCTCAGCCCGCCATCGATCAGCACCTGCCTCCCCGACGGCGAATCTATGAAGATGGAGTCGCCCTGACCGACATCGAGAAAAGAAACCGTGAGTATGCCGCCCCTGTCTTCCTTCCACGCCGCGTACCAAATGCCCGCCGTCAGTACGAGCAGCGCGACGATACCGAGCGCGAGAATCTTCCGGCTTCGCGACATGCAGGAATGATACAATGCCGGCATGCACACATACGAAGCGAGAACGTTCGACCTGCCGGTACTCGACGGCATTTCGGAAAAGTCGGTCGAGGAGCATCTCGGACTCTACACGGGATACGTCAAGAATTTCAACGCGATCGCGGCGAAACTCATCGAATACGCCGCGGACACGGAGAAAAACGCGCACGCGCTCTCCGAGCTGATCCGCCGCAAATCTTTTGAATTCGACGGCATGCGTCTGCACGAATATTACTTCGAGCAATTCGAGGGCGGTCCGACGCCGCTCACCGCGGGCAGCGCGCTGGAAAGGCAGCTGAAGAAGGAGTATCACGAATATTTCAAAGAGTACTTCGCGGCTATCGGCGGCATACGCGGACCGGGCTGGGCGATACTTTACTGGGACGCGGCGGCAAAAGAATTCCAAACCGGCTTCGTGGGCGAACAGCACCAGGGGCTCTTCGCCGCGCTCCCCATCGTCCTCGCGCTCGATGTGTGGGAGCATGCATTCCTCCTCGACTACGGCGCGCAGGGCAAGGGGAAATACGTCGACGCGTTTTTCAAGAACCTCAATTGGAGCGTGGTGGAAAAGCGGTTTGACGAGGCGGCGGCATGATATCCTTATCATATTAGAATAATCACTCGACTATGAACATCGAACGAGCCATCTTACTCACGTTTTTGGGAAATTATCTCGTCAATACCATCGCCGCCGCGATCGTGGCACTCGTGCCAGCATCGGGTAGCGGCGTGCTGACCGCGCAGTACATCGCATTTGTGGCGCTTTCCGCAGCCATCGTCGCGCTCCTTGCGTGGTGGTACATGAAAGCAGCGGGCAAGAGCCTCGCGAGCGGCGCGATGTTCGGCGTCGCCGGATTTGCGATGGCGATTGTCGTCGCCTTTCTCACCGGCGTCGCGGGTGTCTTGTCGCAGACGGGGTCCTTCTCGGCGGTCGTCGGCATTCTCCCCAATTTCTGGCCGTTTATCGCAAATGTCTCCACGCTCGTACTCCTCGCCTACTGGGTCGTCCCCGCCGCGCTCGTCGGCTGGTACCTCGGACGCAAAGCCACTCCGGCGCCGATGATGTAATGAATTTGGCGCAAAATACGAAAACGACTCCGCATGTGCGGAGTCGTTTTCGTTTGCAGATGAACATAGTCTGTGGTACATTCCTCCGACTGCCGCAATTGTGTGGCAGCATGCACAAGGAAACTATGCGATGAATGCCACTGAAACGACGAAGAGCAAACCGTACCACAGCTCGCTCGAGGCGACCGCGAAGGCGATCCTCATCGATCCCAAAGCGCCGCACAAATATTTCCAGATGATCGGCATCGCGCGGCTCGCCGCCGCCACCAGTCTGCCGCCGACGCATCGCGACGACGCCAAGATGTTCTGGAAGAATCTGCGGGCGGACGTGAAGAAGGGCACGCCTGGTTCGAGCATGCTGATCGACGCGATCGGCAAGACGATCGATGCGATCGAGGCGCAGAAGTTCGAAATGGCGAACGGCGCCACGCATCCGGCGTACCATACGACCGCGCAGCCGCAGCAGATGCAGCAGCACGGCGCCGGCCGGACCCCGCAGCAGTCGTAATCGCGGCTGCTGGCAGGGTTGTTGCGTACCGCTGGGTATGATTTTCGGTCCAGCGGATCAGCGTTCGGGCGGAGCAGCATGCTGCTCCGCCCGATTATTTTTTATATACCAGAGCGCTCCAAACAAAATTCCATACGCCGCGACCATCCACCACGCGCCAAACGCGGGGATTGCTACCGATGCAAAAGGGAGCGACGAGAAAAACTCCGCGACGCCGATGATGTACGCGAGCAAGACGTAGGCGGGAGCCGCGAAGAAAATCGCATACGAGCCGATGAGCGCTCCCGCAAGCGCGGCGATGAGCGAAAAGAGCATCGCGAAGGGCACGGGGA
The DNA here is from genome assembly GCA_903858755.1 of uncultured bacterium. Classification (GTDB taxonomy): domain Bacteria; phylum Patescibacteriota; class Minisyncoccia; order Phycocordibacterales; family UBA2100; genus UBA10103. The sequence goes on from CAIOKC010000010.1 coordinate 3,403, forward strand.
TAAGCGCAAGCACATTTGCAGGGAGCGCGACGAGCGAGAGATTGCCGCCCTGGTAGAGAAGGAGCGGCAGCACCGTGAGCTGGGTTGCGATGGTCGAAGATACGATCTCGCGCAGCCCGAGACGCTCCGATATCCACCCGAGGCGCATACTCACGAGCGGCGTGAAAGAGATGAGCCCGATCGTCGCGAGCATCGAGAGCTGAAAGCTCGGATCAAAGACGAGCAGCATCGGATTCCACACGAGCATGCCGACGGCGACGACGGCGAGCGCCCGAGCGGCGATAAAGACGCGTCCCGATGTGCGCGCGTATACCGCGATAAGCGCCATGAGCCCGGCGCGCACCGCGCTCGAGGCGCCACCGGATATCAGTATGAAAAAGAGCGCGACGAGCCCTGAGGCTCCGAATCCGAGCGCTCGAGGCGCGGACGCAAGCACCCACGCGACCGCGTTCATGACCGTCGTGATGTTGTAGCCGGAGAGGACGACGATGTGTATAAGAGAGGCTTTCTGAAAATCCGCGGCAAGCTCCGGTCCGATCGACCGCTTATCACCCACCGTGATCCCGCCCGCAAGCCCCGCTTCCGGCTCGGGCAGGGCGCGCGCTTCTCCGCGGAGGTACGCGCGCTTGATCCACAATGCGCCCGATTTCAAAGGATTCGCCGCTCCTCCCTCGCGCTTTTCCACTTCCGCGAAAGAAAGCTGGTACCCGATGCCGTCTTTCGCGAGATACGCCGGATAGTCGAATTGCCGACCGGGACCCGTATCAAACGACTGCGGAATGCGGAGTATGCCTGAAGCGCGCACGCGATCGCCGTAGGATAGAGAGACATGCGGAGGAGCGAAGACAAGAACCTTCGCCTGCGCCGACGATGTCGCGCCTCCGTATGCGACGATGTCCACCTCAAGAGGAATGTGTACGCCCGTGTCGCGGACATCCGGCTCGTCGAAGACGCGCCCTTCGACGACCACGCGCGCTCCGATGAGCGCCGAGAGCGCAGCGTCATGCGGCGAAGAGACGATGTGCATGCGCACCATCCCGAGACCGCATGCAAGACACCCGATCGCAAGGACTACGCAGGCTTTCCACTTCGACGCATCGAAATACGCGAGCGCAAGTGCGGCGACTCCAAGCAGCATCGCGAAATACGCATACGGCTCTCCGAGCGGAAGGAGCGAGACGAGAGCGATCCCTCCGAGGAATCCGATCACGACCGCCCAGAGAAGGCGCTCGCGCATCGTTAGAGTTTCTTGACGTCGAGCTTGTCGAGTCCGAGCATCTTAAAGAGCAGGTACACGACCGCCGCGATGATCACGAAATCCATCACGTTGGATATGAAATTGCCGATGTGGATGGAGCCGATAGCAAACGTCTCGATGCGGTCGGTCGAGCCGAGCACGATCGCGAGGACGGGATTGATGATGTCGCTCGAAAACGACGTAACGACTTTCGAGACGGACGTACCGAGAATGAAGCCGAGCGCGAGACCCATCACGCCTTGTTCGCGCATGAATTGGACGAACCCGACCGCTTGCCCCTTGAAGTATCCTCTGATCATGCCCTCCATTGTGCCTCATCGACAGCCTCGTTGACAAGCCTGTCCGCCTCGGCGTTTTCTTCCCGTGGGATATGGACGAAGCGCGTATCTGCAAAATCCTGAAGGAGTTGCCGGACTTTCGCATGCTGCTCCTTGAGCGCTTTGTCTTTTACTTTGTACTCTCCTCGCATCTGCTTCACGATAAGCTCTGAATCCATACGGATCTCGACAGATCGCTCTGCCAAATCTCGTCTCGAAGCCTCCGAAAGCGCGAGAATAAGCGCCTCGTATTCTGCCCAATTATTCGTCCGTTCGCCGAGATACTGCTTCAGCGCGAAAAGCGGCGTGCTTCCCTCGTAAGCGACGACGCCAGCGCCGGCAGGTCCCGGATTATTGCGGGCGCCGCCATCCGTATAGATGATCACGCTTTCCATCAAACCGCCGCGACCGGCGCGGGAGCATCTGCCCTCGAAGAAAGAATCCGATACGCGTGGACAATCGCAAGCGAAGATACCGGCACGGATACCAGAAGTCCCACGACGAGGCACAAAAGACCGAGGATATTGATGCCGATGAGCGCGAGCGCGAAACCGAGCAGCTTCCACTTGTACCCACGCGTGATGCGGCGACTCTCTTTCAGCGATTCGATCGGTCCGAAACCGCGGTCAATGACGACGTACGAGACAAACATGAGCATGAGCGCGAGCATGACCCCCGGAATGATGAGGAGGATCAATCCCACGACGACGGCAGCGCCCGCAAGCAGCGTCGCCGCGAGGTATTCCCAGAAACGATGCGGGTGCCAGAGATCGATGCTCTGTGCTGCCTCCGGCGCGTCATGCGCTTTGAGGAAAAACGCGGTCGAACCCATACCGATCAGCGTACTCAACCCGAGATTGACGATGGTGCCGATGAGCGTCGCTCCGCCGTCTTCGCCAAAGACAGACGCGAGCGAGCTCGCGATGCCACTGAGGAGCGCGACGAGAAGCGAGATACCAGCGAAGAACCACGGTCGCTTCTTGAAGGTCTCCCAGCCGAAACGGATAGATTCTTTGGCAGAGAATGTGTTCATAGGGACATAGTATCACCCTGAGAGGACGTCAACAATCCGCACCGCGAATCCTCCACGATAGGAATCGCGCTCGAGAGTGCCGAGGACACGGGCGCGCGCGCCCTGTGCCGGAGTGTGCGTGAAATCCTCCGGCGCGCGGAAAAAATCGAACGCGCGGCAGCTGACACCGGTCTTCGCGCACTCAAGTATGAGCTCGACGTGATTCTTTTCTTTCCCGAAACGCCGTACCTCGACCACGATAGATTCTCCGATATGAAAAAGCGGCTTCGGATTCGAGGCACCGAATGGTGCGAGCCGCGCGATGTCGGAGAACAGCGGATGCGAAATCTCCGACACCGAGATGTGGAGATCGGGTTCGCGCGCCGGAGCGGCGGGAGCGGCACTCACACTGGTCGCTTTCTTCAAGGTATCGTGCAGCGTGTGCACGCTCTCGTGTGAAACGGAAAACCCCCCGGAATATGCGTGCCCGCCGCATTCGACGAACGCCTCGCGAGCATTCGCAAAGAGATCGACGAGCGACACCTCGCCGTCGGAGCGGCACGAACCTTTCAGATTGCCTGCCGCATCTCTTCCCCACAAGCACACGACGCCGCCTCGATCACTCATGAGCGAATTCGCCGCGAGACCAAGGAGCGCCGGCTTCCACTCGGGATCCCCTAATACGACGACGCGATCTTCGTCGGTGAAACGACTCTTCGCATGCGCTCGCGCCTGCCGCACAATGCTTGCTACCACTCCTTTGCGGCTCGTATTCAATTTTTCCAATTGTGCGACGAGCCTCTCGGCTTCAAGCGTATCTTGAGTCGTAAGAAGATCGAGCGCGAGACGCGGCTCGTCCATGCGCGATGCGGCATTGATGCGCGGCGCGATAGAAAATCCGATGTCGTCCTCGCTGAGCTCTGATGTATTGAGCCGGAGCTTGCTCACGAGCGCATCGATTCCTACGCGCCGCGATTTGCGCAAGACTCGCAGTCCCCACGCGGCGAGCACCCGATTCTCGCCGACGAGCGGCACCATGTCGGCGATGGTCGCGAGCGCGACCATATCCAAGAGCCACTTCTCCCACCCGTCTTGGATAGCGAGGAAATCAGGAAGCCCGCGGCTCTTCCCCTCCGCGATGAGCGCCTGGACAAGCTTGAAGGCGACGGCGGCGCCGCACAGGTCGCGGAATGGGTATCGTCCAAGCTTTGGATTGAGGATCGCTACTGCATCGGGCAGCGCGCCCAGAATCTCGTGATGATCGCTCACTATCACGTCCACGCCTCGCTGTGCCGCGAAGCGCACCGCGTCGACGGCGGTCGTCCCCACATCGACGATAATGATGAGACGGACCCCCCTCTCCGCAAGCGCTGCTATCGCATCTGTGTGAAACCCATATCCCTCTCTGTCGCGATGCGGCAGGTACACCTCGACATTCGCGTATGTGATCTTGCGGAAGAAATCCGAAAGGATCGCCGCGCCGGGAATGCCGTCGCAATCGAAATCCGCATACACGGCGATACGCTCTCCTCGCTCGATTGCTTGAAAAATGCGCGCAGTCGCCTTCTCCATGTCCTGGAAAAGCGCGGGCGAGTGCGTATGCAGCTCATAGTCGGGCTCAAGAAATTCTCCGATTGCGAGTTCTTCGGTAATGCCGCGCCGGGAAAGAAGCGTTCGTACAAAATCAGAAATTACCATGATGCCCATTGTATCTCACTTGATACCTCATACTTCATACCCCATACTTCATACATGGACCCTGATTGTATATTTTGCAAGATCGTGCGGAATGACCTCCCCAGCTTTAAGGTCTATGAGAGCGACACCGTTCTCGCTTTCCTCGACATTCGACCAGTGAACGCGGGACACACGCTCGTCGTACCGAAAGCGCATTCGCACAACATTTTCGATATCGCGCAGAAAGACTGGCTCGCGGTCGCGGAAGCGGTACGCACGATCGCGATCGCGATAGAGAAAGGAGTGGGCGCCGACGGCGTAAATATCGCGATGAACAATCGCGAGCACGCGGGGCAGGTCGTCTTCCATCCGCATGTGCACATCATCCCTCGCTTCAAGGATGACGGACTCAAGCTCATGCCGCAGCGCGAATACAAAGAGACAGAAGCGGCGACAACGCTTGAGAAAATCCGCGCGGCACTCTGACGCAAAATTTAACGGGCTGCCGCCGAAGAGCACGCGCCGGCGTAGAGATACTCCGCACCGGCAGCACTCAAGGTGCATGTGTTGGAATACGTGACCGGATCATGCAAGCGGCACACCATCGTGCAGTACATGCCTGGCGGACAGGTATTCGCGCATCCCGGCGGGCGGCCGCAGACAGGCAAATACTCCGCAGTGCAGGCGACCGGCGCATTCTCGACGTAGACAGTGCTCGTCGTCCTTGCCTCGCCGCCCGCCTCGTCGCGGACGACGATGGCGATTTTGTACGAACCGGCGCGCGAGTAGCTGTGCGTGAAGGTCGTCTCTTGCACAATAGAATACGCGGACTTTGTCGTCCCTGCGGCAGTCGGACCATACCACTCATCACCCCACGAGATCGAATACGAGAGCGAACCATTCTCGGGATCCGACGCTGATATCTTCCACGTCCCCTGCTCATTGAGAGTGAGCTTGGTCGGACCGGTGAAACCCGAAATGACCGGCCTGGCATTGCCCGACGAGTTGTCGACCCCGCACTTCCCATCGTGCACAAAAGTCGCGCCGTCGGCGTTCATCATGCAGCGGTTGCCGTACGTCTGCTCGATAGGATTGCATGGCGTCGTGATACATACGATCGGCTTCGAGCCGCAGACCGGTAGGTACTCTTTTGTGCATGCGACGCCATCGCCTCCGATGCGAATTTGAGCGCGGTTCATACACCACCTCTTGATGAAATCACGAGTGCGCGGTCCGAGACTTCCGGCGCCTGACGCACTCGCGGAAGAAGCGACGCCGCTTTCAATCTGAAAACGCTTGAGCGCAGCTTCCGTCGCCGCTCCGAAGTAGCCGGTCGCCTCGGCGCTAAGGTGCCCTTCTGCACGCAGGAATTCCTGTACTTCCTTCACATCGTCGCCTCGCACGCCCTTGCCGAGCGTACGAGCAAGCGCCACCCGGCAAATGCCGGGAGCGAAGGGAGCGCTCGACGATGCAGATGCGCTGGTCGACGACGATGCTTGCAAATCTCTCATTTGGCTTTGCAGACCCGCGAGTTTCGAGAGTAATTCCTGTATCTGCGAGCGCACCTCGTCTGCCGTGAGCGCGGAGGCAGGCGGCGCGTTGAAATAACTGCCCGACACGAGGACGAGCGCGATCACTGAAGCGAGAAGTGTGTTTCGTTTCATAAAAAAGTGAGCTCCTACTAATGCGTACAGTATAGACGACGTCGCCCCTCCCCTCTTACTGAGCATTAGCCGAGCGCCTCGATACCGGGCAGCGTCCCTTTGAGCAGGTATTCGAGCATCGCGCCTCCTCCCGTGGAGAGAAAGCCCAGCCGCTTCTCGTCCGTATCGCTCTCTTGTATCGCCGCGATCGTATCGCCGCCGCCGATGACCTTCCTCGCGTCGCTCTTCGCGACAAGCTCCGCGATCGCATGCGTGTAATGCGCATACCCCTCTTCATAGAGACCCGTCGGTCCGTTCCAAAGTATGAATCGCGCGCGGGCGATCAAGGGCGCGATCATCGCCACGGAATCAGGTCCGATGTCGACGATTTTCTCTCCCGGCTCCACCGCGTCGGGCTTTTTGACTCTTGCCTGCCCTTCCGCATTCTCGACCGTCACATCGATGGGGGCGAGAAAATGCTCATGATCGAGCACGGACGCGTCGGGCGACTGCTCAGAGATGAGAGAGCGCCCGACCTCGAGACCCTGCGCTTTGAACACGTCGTTTGCGAGCGCCCCCGCGATGAAGACGTGGTCGTATTTCTCAAGCAGCAGCTTGATCAGCGGCTCTTTCGTCTCGAATTTCGCGCCGCCAAGGATCGCAAAGGACGGGGATAGCGGCGCGCGCGCCGCGTCGATCTCGCGAATCTCTTCGCAAAATTGAATCCCCGCGAACGACGGGAGGAATCTCGGAATCCCGATCATGGACGCGCTCGCGCGGTGCGCGCTCAGGAACGCATCGTTGACATACATCTCGCCGAAAGACGCAAGCTCTTGTGCAAACGAATCATCTCCCGCGACTTCTCGCGGATCTTGCTGGAGGTTTTCCAGAAGCACCACGTCGCCATCTTGCATCGCGGCGACGGCACTGCGCGCCGGAGCCCCAAGTATGTCGGGGACGAAAAAGACCTTGCGGCGCTTTTTCATCGCTTCCGCGACGGGCGCCATCGATACCTGCGGATCACGACCGATTTTCCCGATAAGGACGACTTTCGCACCCGCACTTGATAAGAAGTCGATCGTCTTGCACGCTTGCGTCAGACGGAACGTGTCGGACACTTGCCCTGCATCATCCAAAGGCAGGTCGAGAGTGCCCCGCACCAAGACCAGCTTCCCCTTCAGATCTGCGGCGGGTATTTCGTCGATGCATTTCATGTCATGCATCGCCGAGCGCGCGGATGAGGGCGGCGAATCTTCCTGCATCTTGCGAAGCGCGCCCGACGAGAAGACCGCGCACGTCGCCGTCTCGCAGCATATCCGCCGCATTGGTCTCGTCGGCGGCGCCGCCGTACAGAATCTGCACCTTGTGCCCCGATTCGCCGCATACTTCGACGACGGTCTTTCGTATAAAAATCGCCATCTCGTGCATATCGCGCGGACTCATCGCCGCGTCGCTCCCGATCGCCCATACCGGCTCATAAGCGACGATGACCCTCGACGCTTTCGCCGGCGGGACGCTTGCGAATCCGGCGCGAAGCTGATCTTTGACGAAAAGGAAATGCTCGCCGCTTCCGCTGCGCTTGGTTTCTCCGACACAAAAAATCGGCACAAGACCAGCCGCAAGCGCGGCGGCGACCTTCTTCCCCGTATCTTCATTGGTCTCTCCAGCCGCGCGGCGCTCCGCATGCCCGACGAGGACGTATTGAACGCGCGCATCTTTGATCTGGGCGAGCGATACTCCGCCCGTATGCGCTCCGCCTAGCTCGAAACACGCGTTTTGCGCCGCAAAGGAGATGCGCGCGCCCATGTACGCGCCGCGCAGCTCGCGCATGTAGAGCGCGGGCGGCGCCACGACGATAGCAATGCTTTTTGCGGAATCCGCTATCTTTTTCGTCGCTTCAAAAAGCTTCCTCGCCTCCCTAAACGTCGCCGGATTCATCTTCCAGTTTGCAATGACGATGGTCTTCATCCCGCAAGTATAACAAAAGCGCGCCCACAAGGAGCGCGCTTTTCACTTTTGTCATGAGCGGTCAGCGACCCCGACCGCCGATCTTTCTGCCATTCAGATAGCACTGCACCTGCTTGGCATGGATCAGATTCTGAACATGATTCCACGTCGGGTCCGAGCCATCACGCGCAAACGCGCGCTGTTCGATGGCGAGCCGCGCGCTGTTCACGGCGTACGCTTCGGCGGCAACGGCGATATTGCATGCCGTATCGCGCAGACCCATCGCCTTGCTCACGCCGTACACGATGATGCCCGCATACGAGCCGCACCGCGCCGCGTGCTCGGCGGCTTCGAGTGGCGTGAGCTCGCGAGGCGCATGCACACGGACCCACTTGCCGCCCACCCGATCCCAGACATAGCGATGTTCGAGCCTGACCGCAGTTCCGGCGATCGAGATCGTCGCGCACGCGCCGGCGGCAAGTTGGCCAACAGCAAGTCCCTTGCCGCCGCCCTTGCCCCCGCCCTTGCCGTTACTTCCGCCGGAAGAAGAACTTCCACCGCCAGGACCGGGCGGAGGAGGCGCGATTTGCGCCGACGCCACGGTCGCGATCAAGAGCGCAGTCGTGCTCACGGTCGTGAGCAGTCCCACCTTACGATAGTGTCTCATTATCAACCTTTCCGTCGCCTAAGCGACTGCCCTAGAAGTCTGCCGAGTATTAGTCTGCGAGATTTATACAATAGAAACCATCTTTGTCTACTGTTCACGCCACAGGACGTACTTGTACGCAGTCGAGATAGATGGCGTGAAAGGGGGTGGAGAAAATGCGAGCACACGGTCGTAGGTGTTGTTGCGCGTCTGGTATCCGGAGACACACGTGCCGCCTGAGCTCCAACAGATGGCACCGCGTTGTGCGGAAACGATGGTTCCGTTGACCGTGAGAGTACTTTGTACAACATAGTTGGTGTATGCAGACGGCACGTAATCGGTAAGGTAGTAATCGCGACCATAGTGACCCGTTTGCGCTACAAATATCCCCGCGATAGACATCGTATCGGGTGAGTTGAGCGAAAGCTGTACCGAACCTTCCGCCACAGCCGTGAGTCCTGTCGTCCCATTCGAAGTCGCGTACGCGATATTTCCGGGGAGGATGACATCGGACACGTATGAACCAGTATCCGCTGCGACAACGGTGATTTTCCCGTTCACTGTGCCTGTAATCCACGTGCGAGCGTCGGAATAGATGAGCGCACATCCGCTCGTAAGTGTGTACGTCCCGTGCAGAGTCTCAGAGGAGATTGTCGTATAGTCGTCGTGCCAGCCTTCGATGTCGTTGTAGCTATACGAGCCCGACAGAGTCGCTGTCACGCGGTATACAGAGACCGTGCCATTGGAATTGAATACCAGATGAAAACCTTTCTGATCCGTACCGCCGACCGAACCGAAAGTGCTTCCCTGCTGCACGTTCGCGAGACGAACGGAAGTTGCGCTTAAAAGAAGTCCGCTCGTCTGTGCGTATCCGCGGAGCGTCGAGAAGTTTGACGCAATGCCCGCGAAGTCAATCGTCGAAGCCGGAAACTGCCAGAGCGCGCTTCCAGAGCCATTGCCGAAGACGCCGTTTGTCCACTGCGAAGGACTGCACCCGTAGGATGACGTGCACCAGAACGCATTCGCGCCGAGCGAGCTCGAAACGGTGGAATTGTTGGTGCCGTCCATGCGTAGTCCGTTGTTCGAATGGTACGGACCGATGCCGGTATTCGTACTCCCGAACCACACGGCGGTGTCGTAGAGAAAAGCATACTGCGCGACCGACGGTTTCATGTAGCGTACCGCGAGCGTGCGCGGAAAGAGTGCACTCGCACTCGACACCCCTCTCGATTGAAGGTCGATGGATTGCACAGCACCGCATGCAAGGTTCGCGACCGCGGTAATTGTCGCCGTGCCGTGAGTACCTCCTTCTGGATCGCTGACAGTATACGTATACGGACTTTCAAGACCGATACCTGCCGTCATTATGTTCGGATTCTTCGCAAGGAACCATCGGTAGTATTCAAGCCCCGCTTCTGCAATCGAGAGAGCTTGTTCACGTGCATAAAGCGCTCGACCATATTTTGCCTGCTGAAATGCGTAGCTTGTAATCGCGCCAAGGATGACCATCATAACTCCCATAAACGAAATCACGAGCAAGACCGTCATACCTCGTTCGTGCTGATGACGGAAACGATCCATACTATTGGAGGTTGCGGAGCGCCGCAGACGAACGAAGCGTGAGGAGAGCCGGAGAACGCACAGGATCGATATCGGCAACGACGGTCACAACGACGAAACGCAGCGAGTCGACGTCAGTGAACGTCGTCATCAAAGTCCCAGTCTGGTCATAGTATTTGAAAAGTGGCGTGGCTGTGTCGTTGCGCACATACCCAGAGAGCACGGAGGTTGTCTCGATACCATTGTAGGGAGATGCTGACCCGACGATAGGCGATATGATACCTTCAATGATATCGTCGCCCTGCAGCGTATAGCGAACCTGCTCTGCGAATCCGTCGTTGTTAGTATCTGCATAGAAGGAGAATGAAGTGCCAGCCATGGAAATAATCGGGTATGCGCCGTTCACCGAATAGCTCGCCTCGCGTATCACGCGCACCATTTTGTCGACGCCGCGTTGAGCCGAGGCGGTTGCGCTCGCCTGGTCGATGACAAACCGATCAGTTCGATAAAAGTACGTGATGGAAGAAACGACTGCAATCATCGCTGCAATAAGTGCGGCGATCCACACGACTGTCTCAAGGAGCGTGAATCCTCGCCGATCACCCCTCTGCCCTATTTTGTCTCGATTCTTCATATTCAATCAAAAACGACTGAAAGACGGGTCGTGCCAGACACATTGACACCGGTTACATTCTTCGTAGTAAACCCGCTCGCGCTCACCATCGCCGCATAGGTACTTGCAGCCGTGAGCGACGAGAAGAACGCCTGACCGCATGAATCAGAAGTGAGTGCCGTATCATAGCTCGGTGTGCGCGTCAGACGCACAGAAGCATTCGGTACCAATGACCCCGCAGCGCTCTTCACATCGACCAGTAGCGAATTCGTCGTATGCGGTGCGAGGTAGAGAATAGTCTCTTGAGCGGAGTTTGGCGGAAGGTACTGCGGCTGCGTACCAGCGCACGATGAAGCGATATCGTATCCCGTTGATGCACCCACACTGAGCGTGTACGTATCCCATTCAATATTTGGAATGGTCGTCGTGCCGGTTCCACCCGATCCGAGAGTTTGGTCGTATTTATAGACAGTCGGACCCGAACCGATGTACTTTGCGCCAACCATACGAAATGGAATCCCGGCTATTTGTGCACCTGTCGACTGAAGACGCGTCACTACTGTCTTTGCAGTAAGTACATCAATAGCGAACGTGAGCGACGACGTCTGATTGTTGAGGACGCTCACATGCGGTGGATTCGGACTTGGGTTACTTCCACTCGAGGCATACGTCTGTGCGGTCGAATACCCCGACTTAGTGACGACTACTTGATACCCAGATCCGACCGGCGCGCCAAGAAACGTGGCTTTGCCGGTCGAATCGGTATACGTCGTGAGATCAACTGCCGGACTGACAGACGTGTTGTCGATATCGACACGCGCACCAGAAAGCGGAGATGACGCCGCATCGAGCACGGTAAATGCCAGCGTCCCGCAAGGCGATGAGCACGCGATCTCGAGACCGCTCGGCGGCTCGAAACGCGAGACAAGCGATATGGAGCGATTCCCCGCGTGCGACGACCACGAAACCTCGACTTTTGCGGTCTTGTAATCGGTCGGGATACTATTGGTATCGGCTGCTCCGAGTCCGTCACGCGAATCATCGCCATAGATAATGAGTGTCCGACGTGTGAACGTCGCATTGTTTAGGGTGATTGACTCATTCTGTACCAACGAACCAGAAGGAATGCCATTTATAGTACCGATGGTGTCGTACGAGAGCGAACGGATGTACTCCATGCGCTCGTTGGCAAGCGCGACTGCAGTTGCTCGAGATTTGTTGTTGGCGACGACGTCGACAGAGAGCCGGAAAACCCCCGCGATGCCGACAAACACAACGAGCATGAGAGCGCTTCCGACAATGGTGTCGATGAGCGTCATGCCACGGTCGCCGTGCATACCTTTTAGATATTCTGCGAAAGCTGGTAGATGGGGGTGATCATGGATACCGCGAAGAAGCCGACGGTCGCGCCGATAAAGACCATGAGAAACGGCTCGATGATGGTCGACATATCTTTCGTCTTGCGGTCGACCTCGTCTTCGTAGAAGAGTGCGAGCTTCTTCAACATGTCGGCGACCTGCCCTGTCTCCTCGCCGACCGCCATCATCTCGCCGACGAATGCCGGGTAGAGATCTTCGCGACGCACGAACGCCGCCGAGAGCGGCTGACCGGCTCCCACTCCTTCCGCGGCGTCTTTGATGACCACTCTGAAGTAGGTGTTCTGGACGACCCCTCCCACGATATCGAGCGCGGTGATGACGTCGACGCCGGAGGAAAGGAGCGAGGCGAGCGTGCGCGACGTGCGCGCGGCGTTCACCTCGCGCACCACGCCCCCGATCACGGGCAAGCGCAAGAAAAGAAAGTCGAACCCCCTCTTCCCCGCCGACGTCTTCGCGAGCGCAAAGAGGAGCGCGATACCGCCGACGATGGAGCCGAGCGCGAGCGCGGTGTAGTGCACGAGGAAATTGCTGATGCCGATGACGATCTGCGTCGAGCGCGGCAACTCCGCATTCAGCTCGCCGAAGGTCTGCGCGAGAGTCGGCACGACCTCGATCATCATGAGGATACCGATGCCGACGATGACCACGAGGATGATGCACGGATAGATGAGTGCGCCGCGGATTTTCTTCTTGAGCGCGTACATGCGCTCCATCTGATCGGAGACCACCTGCAAAGAAGCCGCGAGATCGCCTCCCTCTTCGCCCGCGCGGACCATCGCGATCATGAGGGCGGGAAATATCTTCTGATACTTGGCGAGCGCGGCGTGCAGGGTCTCGCCGCGGCGCACATCTCCCGCGATCGACGAGACGACGACAGAGAGCTTCGCATTTTTCGTCTGGCGCTCCATGACGGAAAGCGCGCGGGCGAGTGCGAGCCCCGCGCCGAGCATCGCGCCCAGATTACGCGCAAAGAGTATCTTCTCGTATTCGGTGATGCGCGCGAAAAGCGAATTGAGCTTCTCCATACTGAGCCAGCCGCCCGACGAAGACTCTTCGAGCGAAATGATGCGCGCGCCCTCTTTGCGCACGATATCGTAGAGCTCGAAACGATCAGACGCCTCGGCGATACCCTTGTAGACCTCGCCGTTATGTTTCTCGGCGGTGTATGCGAAGCGAGCCATGCGCCTAAGTATAGAGCCGATTTCCCGCCCACTCGGACAATTTGCATTCGAATGGGGAATAATCTATCCTTCCCCTTTTCTCTTGTCCCAATACTTAACAAGTCTCGTTAAGTATTGGAATTTGATTCGGATACCATCGCTGCCTTTTTATCTACGCACCCGTTTGGTCGAGATCGTACGGATGCTTGCCCGAAAACCACGCGGCGAGCTCTTTGTGCGCTTTCGCACTGACGACGCAAAAGCGTATGCGACCGCGCTTGTGCGTCTCGATAAGACCGCACCGCTCGAGCGCGGCGACGTGCCGCATCGCGGCGGGAAGCATGATCCGGAAAGGTCGCGCCAGATGCGAGACAGACATCGCGCCGTCCTTCTCAAGCCGCGCGAGCATGCGGCGGAGGATCGGCTTGCCCAAGGCCTCGAGCATCAGCCGCGCATTCTTGCGCGGATCGCCCTCTTCGCGTCGGCGAGCTCTTTCGCGCGCTTTCAGATACTCCTCATACGCTCGATGCTCCCGCTTTTCTCGCCTCACTTGTATTCTCTTAATCCTCCGACTATTCCAATACTTCATATATTTTGTTAAGTATAGGAGAAAAGGGTGGGGATGAAAAGCCGCGCATGCCGGTTGCCCACACCCCCCTATTCACACCCTCAGCTTTTTCCCAGACTGGAATCCGAAAAGGAAAGGATTGCGGATAGTTTTTGAATTCCAATACTTAACAAGTTCTGTTAAGTATTGGAATAGTACATACCTCGACTGTAGTCGTGCGGGATTGAGATCGCGCTACCCCTCTTAGTCTGCCAGAGCGAATTTCCTACAGCGAATAACCGCGACCACAGTAGCGTCCGTTGCGCGGTGGCGTCTGCGCGCCCAAGCCGCTACTCGGTGATCACGCGCAGCACTTCCGCGATAGTGGTGATACCTTGCGCCGCTTTGTAGATGCCGTCTTCGCTCATCGTGAGCATGCCCTCGCTTCGCGCCTGCTTCTCGAGCTCATCCGCCGTCGCGTTTTTCATCATCAGCTCTTTGATCGTCGACGTGACGGGCAGCACCTCGTGAATGCCGACGCGACCGGAAAAGCCGGTCGGATTCGCCTCCGTCTCTTTCGGCGTATAGAACGGCACGCTCTTCCAGGTCGCGTCTTTTGCTACGACCTTCTCTTCTTTGAGCGCGCGCAAGACCGCGCCTTGGTCGATAAAGTGATCGAGCTGCTCCTGCTCATCGCGCGAGAGCTCGTGTTTTTCTTTTTCGGGAGTAAGCACGCGCACGAGGCGCTGACCGAGAATGACGCGCAATGTGGAAACGAGTAGGAATGGCTCGATGCCCATGTCGAGCAAGCGCGGGATCGCGCCGGCGGCGGAATTGGTATGAAGCGTGGAGAGCACGAGGTGACCCGTGAGCGCGGCGTTGATAGCGAGCGACGCCGTCTCCTTGTCGCGGATCTCACCGACCATGATCACATCGGGGTCCTGGCGCACGAGCGAGCGAAGACCGTTGGCAAACGTAAAGCCGATCTCCGGGCGCACCTGCGTCTGATTGACGCGCGGCATCTGGTATTCGATCGGGTCTTCGATCGTGGAGATATTTACATCGGGCGTATTGACGATATCGAGGAGCGTGTAGAGCGTCGTCGATTTGCCGGCGCCGGTGGGACCGCAGGCAAGGACGAGACCAGTCGTCTTCTTCATCGCCTCGTGCATGCGCTCGAGCGCGACGCCGTGGAAGCCGACCGACTCAAGCGTGAAGCCCGAGACGGAATCGCGAAGGATGCGCATCACGATTTTCTCTCCGTAGTACGTCGGGAGGACGGAGACGCGGAAGGAAAGCTTCTCTCCGCCGCTCTCCGCGCCGAAGCGACCGTCTTGCGGAAGGCGGTGCTCGTCGAGCCGCATGCTTGCCAGCACCTTGATGCGCGCGGTGATCGCGGCAGCAGCGTGCTTCGGCAGCTCCATCGCGTCGTGCAAGATGCCGTCGATGCGGTAGCGGATGAGGAGCGAATCTTCGAGGGGCTCTATGTGGATGTCGGACGCGCCTTGTGCATTGGCATGACGAAGCAGCGTGTCGACGATGCGCACCGCGGGGACGCCCTCCGCGATTTCGCGAAGCGCCTTCTCTCCTTCCGCCATATGGCTCTCGAGAGCCGCCGTCTCGCGACCGATCACGTCGCCGAGATTGTCTTTGAGACCTTGCTGGTACTGCTTGAGCGCGCTCTTCAAACTCGCCGCATCGGTGAGCCGGGGAAGAATCTTGAGACGCGTCTTCTTCTTGATGAAATCGATCGCGGCGAGGTCGTCGGTGTCGAGCATCGCGACTTCGAGATCATCGCCCTTGTGCGCATACGCGACGATGTTGTTGCGCCGGGCGATGGGCTCCGGGATAAGCGCGAGCGTATCGTATTTGATGTTCGTACCGGTGAGTGAAACAAACGGTATGCCGAGAATGTATGCGTACGTGCGGCGCAGCTCGTCTTCTCCTATCGCATTTCGCGCGATGAGCACATCGCCCACGGGGCGCCCGCCCTCCTTCGCTTCTCGCTCCGCATTGTCGAAATCTTTTTGTGAAACGAGTCCGGCGTCCGCAAGGAATGACTTGAGGTGTGTGTCGGAAATGTACATACGCACAATTATATCGTATGTTCGGCGATGGCGGGCGACTGCGCCGCCAATCGACAGTCGACAACCGCAGCCCCACATGCGACGAGGCGTCACCTCATCGCATTGCATTTGACTTTTTGGGGCGCCCGCCGTATACTCCTCGCATTAGTACCGCCCTTGGGGCGGACGTTTTTTTAAAAGATAACGAAACATAGGCTACTGTATGGCACTCTTTGACCTCAAATCACTGAATAGCGCACTTGATGAGCTCCGCGAAGAACGCGGCATCTCGCGCGAATCGGTCGTCGACGCGCTCGCGACCGCGCTTGCCGCGGCGTATCGCCGCGAATACGGCAAGCGCGGTCAGATCATCCGCGCCACGTTCAACCCCGAGACGGGCGACATGGAATTCCGCCAGGCGAAGATCGTCGTCGACACAACGCTCGTCCGGCAGGAAGACGAAGAGCCTACCGGCGAAGACGACCAGCGTTCGCGATTCAATCCCGAGCAGCACATCATGATCGAAGATGCGCGCCGCATTAAGCGCGACGCGCAGCTCGATGAAGAGATTTCTTTCCCGCTCGAGACACAGGAGGATTTCGGTCGCATCGCCGCGCAAGCGGCGAAGCAGGTGATCATGCAGAAAGTCCGCGAAGCGGAGCGCGCATCGATCATCGAGGAATACGGCGAGCGCGAAGGCGAGATCGTGACAGGGCACGTGCAGCGCTTCGAGCGCGGCAACCTCTACATCGACCTCGGTCGCGCGACTGCCGTCCTTCCCTACGACGAGCAGATCCCCGGCGAGCGCTACCGGCAAGGCGAGCGCGTGCGCGCCCTCCTTCTCCGCGTGGACGAAGGCGTGCGCGGCACCTTCATCCGCCTCTCCCGCTCGCACCCGAAATTCCTCACCAAGCTTTTTGAGACCGAAGTGCCCGAAATGGCGAGCGGCGTCGTCGAGGTGAAAGGCATCGTGCGCGAGCCCGGTAGCCGCGCGAAAATCGCGGTCTTCTCCAACGACGGTCATGTGGATCCCGTCGGCGCACTCGTCGGGCAGCGCGGCGTACGCGTCGCGGTCGTCACCTCCGAGCTCGGCGGCGAGAAGATCGACGTCGTCGAATGGTCGGAAAATCCGGCTGAGTACGTGAAGGAGGCGCTCAAGCCCGCGCAGATCCTGAGTACCGAGCTTATCGAGGACGAGAATCGCGCGGTCGTGCAGGTCGCCGAAGATCAGCAATCGCTCGCGATCGGTCGCGGCGGGCAGAACGTCCGCCTCGCCGCGCGACTCACGGGATGGAAAATCGACATCCGCTCGACGGGCGGTGAGAAAATCGGCGACGCAGAAGAGGTCGCGCCGGAGAAGACTCCCTTCGAGGAAGTGAAAGCAGACATCGCGGGAGACGACACGGAAATAGCCGATGCGGAAGGCGACAACGCCGAGCCGCAATCGCAAGATCGCGACGTCGCCGATGAGCAAGTCGAAGAGCAGCAAGAAGAAGTATCGGAAGACAAAGAAAAAGACGCTGCATAAAGCGTCTGCATAAAAAGTCTCAGCGGCGACCCGAAGGGTCGCCGCTGTCTTCATGGCAATGCCGCGCTCACGCGACTCTCGCGCGGAAAACGACGTGGCTCCACGGATGCTCGTATTCCCCGCGAAAGCTGTAGGAGCCTTCCCATTTCTCGCCGAGGCTGCCGAGGCGCTCAGCGATACGCTTCGCCACTTCCGCGAGACCGAGCTCGATTTCCTGGTCGGACGCATGGGTGCGACCGGAAAAAGAAATGATGACCGTGCCGGGTCGCGGATACGCTTTGCCCTCCGCGTCCCGCGGAGATGCCGCGTAGCCGACGCACCGGTCGCCGTCGATGCACGGAAGCTTCGCTCGGTGGCGCTCGTCAGACCACCTCTGAATGACCTGGTCGACCGCGGTGACGATAGCCGCGGGGCTGAACCCCTTGCCGTTGATAGTGAGTTTGAAATGCTTTCTCACGCTTCAATACTCCTTGCGTATACTCCCGACGCACTGTGCATCGGGATTCTCTCGCCAGAAAACACCAGCGCCACCCTGCTGTCAACACTTCTCAAACGGCGAGCGTCTGCTACACTCCTCATGTATATGAATCTTTGGCACGACATACCGCTCGGCGAGGGAGCTCCCGAGGAGATCAACGTCATCATCGAAATACCGAAGGGATCCAACAACAAATACGAAATCGACAAGGACACGGGTCTTATCAAGCTCGACCGCGCGAATTACTCGGCGGCGGCATACCCTTTCGACTACGGCTTCGCGCCGCAGACGCTCTGGGAAGACAACGACCCCCTCGATGTGGTCCTGCTCACGACCTATCCGCTCAGCCCCGGCATCTTGGTCGCCGCGCGCCCCGTCGCGGTGATCGACATGGTCGACGACGGCGAATCTGATTACAAAATCATCGCCGTGCCGGTCGACGACAAACGCTGGGACGACGTGCAGGATCTCAAAGACGTCAATACGCACATGCTGAAAGAATTCCAGCATTTCTTCGAGACGTACAAAAATCTAAAGGGAAAGCCGGTCGCGGTCGAGATCAGAGGGATCTACGACCGCGCGAAAGCGCTGGAAGCGGTGAAGCGCTCGGTCGATCTCTACAAAGAGAAGTTTGGGAAGTAGATATCGGTCGGAGTTGTCCCCTTCTCGAAGCCTCCACGCCCCGCGCGTGCGGGGCTATATAATTGACGCATGCCGCCGACCAAGCTCCCCGCTCCCATCATCGATACCGATCACCTGCTCGCCCGGCACGCCGGGATCTCCGACGAAAGAGAATCTCCGGCGCGCAAACGACCCGTGGGAGCGCTTGTGGGCGTCGCTATCGTCGTCTTGCTCATGACGGTCGGCGGACTCTACTTCTGGGGCGCGCACCTGAATAGACCGACCGTGGAAAATAATCCGACTCCCCTCACACACAATTAGACCGCTCTGCAGCGCCTTGCGGTACCCTTTTTTATATCATTAACAAACTCGTCCGATCGGACGGATTTGTTAATATGATATTTTCACAACGCGATAATCTCTGCTACACTCTCGCGGATGACACACGCACTCAAGCAGGTAAAGGTCTCCCGCGACGACGAGCGGTGGGAAGCGGAAGTACGCGCTGAGATCCCCGCAGAGATGCTGGCGACATACCGCGTCGAGGCGCTCAGGGCGATAAAAAAGACGGCGAAGATCGATGGTTTCCGGGAAGGGCACGCGCCGGAAGACCGCATCGTCCAGGTCTACGGCGAAGCCGCCATCCTCCGCGAGGCGGTCGAGCATGCGATCCAGCATGAATTGCCGGAGCTTTTTGCGAGCGAGAAACTTCTCATCATCGAATCCCCGAAAGTGACGACCGATGCGCCGGAAGCAGGAAAATCGCTTGTATTTACCGCGCGCGCGGCACTCGCTCCGCGCGTGGAGCTCCCGGACTACAAGAACATCGCGGACAAGCACAACGCCGCGAAAGAGGAAATCAGCGTCTCCGACGACGAACACCTCGAGGCGATGGCACACCTGCAGCGCGAACGCGCCCGCATCGAGAAGATAGAAGCGGGCACCGAGCCGCAAAAAGCCGCGGAGGAATCGAAAGCGATGAAGCCGGAGGAGCTCCCTGCGCTCGACGACGCGTTCGTGCAATCGCTCGGCTATGAGAGCGCCGAGAAATTCTCTGCGGCGCTCCGCGAGAATATACAGACGGAGAAAGAGATGTGGGCGCGGGAGAAAAAGCGCGCGGCGATACTCGACGATCTCGTAAAAGATTCCACTATCAACTACCCTGTCGCACTTCGTGAGTACGAACTCGACGATATGGAAGCGCGCATGAAAGACGACCTCTCGCGCATGGGCGCGAATCTCGAGGGCTACCTCGCGCAAGCGAAGAAGACGCGCGAGCAACTGCGATCAGAGTGGAAAGACGCGGCGGATAAGCGCGCGAAGGTGCGCCTCATATTGAGTAAGATCGCACAACAAGAAAAGCTCGGGCCCGAAGAGAAGGACGTCGAGCACGAACTTCAGCATGCGAAGGAACATTACCCACAGGCATCTTCGGATTCACTGCGCTCCCACATAGTGCACATGATGCGAAACGAGCTCACTCTGAGATTTCTTGAGGGCAATCCGCCAGCTGGCGGAGAGCCATTTTCGCACAAACACTGAGAGCAACGTCCGTCAGGCGGACACGATCTGAACCGCATCAATTCGCACCCTGATTCTGCCCCCACCGTCTTTCGCGCAGCAGCTCTGATACGGGAACCGAGCGGAATGTGAAATCTGTGCTGTACAGGAGATATTCCGTCGCATCGGCGACGTCCCGCACATGCGCGGGAAGAACGCCGAGGTCTCTCGACTGCTCGACAAAACGCTCCGCCGTCTCCTCTCCGAGCTCGTATGCCCGCTCAAGCTGCAGCGCGATGTAGAAAGGCCGTATGTAGATATCCTTGATGGAATCGGTGTCGGCAAGGACCGCCTCATGGCCGCGCCGGATCGCCTCGGCGACGAAACGCACCGCGCGGCCGGCCGCTCGCATGCGAAAATCATCATCCGCTTCTTCCCGCGCAAATCCAGTCATGCGGACGATGTTGCGCAGCGTGTCGAGCAGGCACGCGCGAGTGCACACGACCTTGTCGCGGGTCGCCAATACTTCGTTCACCGTGAGATCCCTCGTATTGAAATAGTCGTTCGCGAGCATTTGCACGCCGTGCCCGTGGCCGTAGTCGTCCGCCATATACTTTTCCGATATTTTCTGCGCCTCCTGCTCGTCGTGCGCATCGCGGGCGCCCGCGTACGCGATATCGATATCCCTCGGCTCCTGCGCAAATCTGCCAAGTGAAGCAAGCAGCAGGGCGCGAGCCGCGCCGCCGATGAGGGCGTACTTTTCGCCCAATTCGGGCAACCGCGCGATCGGGATCGCCGCGCGCTCGAATTCCAGAAGCCCGTCGGGCCGCTCGACGCACTGCGCGTAGACGTTGTATTCGCGCAGTATCTCCGCAATGTTCGCGCTCTCAAGATGAGCCCGCGAACGCGCCTCACGCGCTTCGCTCTCGGCGCGTTCGTCCTCAATAGACGCGCCGCCTGGAACGTCTCGAGAGACGCGCTCGATGAGGGATAGGTCGCTCTCTTCTCTTGCGCGGCGCTCTAGCGGATGCTTTTGCTCAAACCTGCCTTCGCTCCACATAGTGTAAGTATATATGCTCGATACACCTGCAAGGACGTCCGGTCAAAGCGACGCGCGGGAAAAGCGCATTGAAAACGCGCCCGAGGAGAGAATTCCCGCGCATCGCTTCGGCAAGCCGCCGAGCCATCTCTTTGAGCGCGCGAACATACCACGCGTTCAAGAAGAGGCCCCGCTCGTAAGCGAGGCCAACCAAGTTTGGACGCGCGGCAACCACTGCAGTGCGTCCGAAAGATCAGAATGGCTAGTCCTTCTTCGGGACGTAGCCGAGGGCGAACCCGCGCGCAGGGTCGGCATGAATGCCGACGAGTCCGTGCGCGGGTGCCCATTCGTCGCGGAACGCCACGACCGTTTCCGGCGTGGCGTGGCCGGAGAGGAACCACTTATTATCCGGCTCGTCCTCCCTATCGCGGCACCAGAAGACGACGACTTCGCCGTCCATCATGGCCGCGACCTGCAATGTGAGGTAGTCGAGTGAATACCCCACTCCGCAGAAACACTCGCGCAGATCGCGCACGGATTGTGCGCCAATCTGCACGGTGCCGGAGGCCTCGAGAACCCGCTGGAAGTGCCTGATGCGCGTGCGCACCGCCTCTTCCGACAGGTTGATGTGCGGAGCCCGCTTAATCTCGCGGATTTTCATCGCGAGGATGTCTGCGGGCTCCACGTCGGGGCATTCGCCGCGGAACGCTGCCGGATAGCAGTGATCCATGGCGGCGAGGACGCGTTGCTCGCGAGTCGGCTCCACGCCGAGCATCGCGAGCAACTGCCCGAGTGACGACCCTACCCAGTACTCGGCGGGCGGACGCCCGTAGCCGGGGTCGCCCGGCCGGTGGTGGTCAACCACCGTCTGCCGAAGCGCACACTCGACAAGAACAAGAGTGTGCCCCGGCGGCACCGAGGGGACGTCGGCGGCGTACATGTTGCCACCGTGAACGGGCTTGCCGTCCACGGTGGCGTACGCGTACGGCAAACCGAGCGCTTTGAGAACGCGCTCGATTTCCCGCATCTCAGGATCGCCAGCCCCGAGAAGAAAAAAGGAGTTGCTTTTCACTGACGCAACTCCTTTTTCCATCTTTTGACCGCCGCGCGCTCGGTCCGAGTCATCTGTGCGACGGAACTCGTCGCCCAGAAGACTCGTTCCTCGTACCGACCGGTGAATCGCGTTTCCGGCTCGGCGTAGCCGGAAGCCGGTCGGTCGGCGACGACCGTCGGCCTGCAAAACGATGGGTCGCCGTCGTAGACACACCACCGGCCCGTCGGCTCGCGCACCTGGTGGTGCGTGATTGCGAGGAGGAAAAACCTCCGCTCGAAAAAAACAATTCTTC
>CAIOKC010000011.1 GCA_903858755.1 uncultured bacterium
AGCTCGCTCAGACCGAGTCGCAAGATATTGCGATCGATCGCTGCAATCTTTTCGAGCGGCCACTCGGGAGCAGCGCGCACAATGACCTCGTCTATCTCTTTCTGCTTCGCAGCCGCGACCTTGAGGAGATTCTGCATAAACGGCAGATCGCTCTCGCGAGCACCGAATTCTTTCGCGTAGTCCGCAAGGCGCGAGAGCGCTGCATCGAGGCTAAGCACGCCTCCTGATGCATCCCTCTCGAAGAGGACCTGGAGAACGACCGATCGCGCGAGATGCCTGTTTGCCATAAAGGAACAATTGGACTCATTGTACATGCCAAAAGAGAAGTGCAAACAACATGTGGGGATTTTCCGAAAGATATCCCCGCATGACCCGCCGTACTTATAACAACCTATAGGACATTATAAGTACGCGTGCGCGTTCGGCGGCGATGCGCCGCTTACGCCTTCGCCGTTTCTTTTTCCTTCTCTACCGCCTGACCGCTTTCGCGAAGCTCCTTTTGCTTCCTGCTCGTGCGGCGCGAATCGCGCTTCGCGCGCGCGACCATATCGACGACGACGCGCCCGTTGTATGTGCCGCACTCAGGGCAAGCGCGGTGCGGTCTGCGCAGCGCTCCGCACCCGCATTTCGCGGTCTGGACGCCGGATATCGCATGATGAGAACGCCGCTTCGCGGTCTGTGATCGATTCCTGCGCATTCGTACTACCATATTGAATATATGCCCGTCGCTCGCTCGGAAATGAAAGTAGACTTTCATTTCACTCACTTCGCTAGGTCATAGGGGGCGATTATACCGACTTTATCCTACAAAGCAACGGACCCGGTAAAAAACCGGGTCCGACCGTATGCCGATGGAGAAAATCAGATTCCCCAGTAAATAACGAACATCACGACGACAAAAGCGGCAGCCTTCACCCCCGCCAAGAGTGCGAAGTATCCCTCGGAGTCTTTACCGGCTTTCGACCACTGAACGGAGAGCGGCTCGACTTCTTCATACGACACCCGCTTCTTTCCATCCTTGTCATACGCAACGATTTTCTTGCGATGCCACGAATAGACACGGCGCAGCCACCACACGAAAATCAAGATCCAAGTGATGAGGAGCGGGACGCCGATCAAGAAACCTTTCGACGTCTTCAAGAAATCCGCGCCCATGACCTTCCAGGCAATCATCACCATCGTGAACTTGCCCGGCGTCGTGTCGGCGAACTTTGCCGTTTCTTGCGTAATCGCAGCAAGACCTTCGCGAGTCGCGATTCCGATTGCCCGACCGATTTCCGCCCACTCCGCGCTCTGCTTGAGCGTGGTCGTCACGTCAGCGATCTTCTGCTGCGCCTGGAGCTTGATCTTCAGGTCGTGCGGCAAGACACCTTCCTCGACGGTGAGGATGCCGCGCTTTTCCAAGATGCTGCGCAGCAGGTCGTCGGGGACGCCGGTCAGGTCGATAGTGATCGTCTTGTCCTTCGGCAGAAGCTGTTTCGCGACCTCGAACGGAATGTCGGAGACCTTCACTCCCACGATTTTCGCGCTTTTCTCGTGATTCGCGAGAGCGATCACGGGAGCCGCCGCAACGAACGTCGCAGCAGCAAGGATCAAAAACACCCTGCGCATGTCAGTATCCTTCTTCGTGAACAGGTCGGAACGACCTGTCTTCATGTCTTCTGGAAGAAATATGCAACGGGTGCAGCACCTTTGTCAATCGTCGCCGGATCACGCAAGTGCGCTTCGGCAAAACGTTGCACGATGGAGATCGGAAAGACCATGTCGTCGTATTTCTTTGCGATGCGCGAGCGTGCCGTATCCTTTGTGCGCTGGAAATCCGTAGAGAGCATAATCGCCAGCAAGCTCTTCCATGTGCCGATCACGCGTCACCTTGGCGACAATCGAGGCAAGCGCGATTGCAGGGATACTCTCGTCCCCGCGGACAAACGAGCGCTGCTCCCATCGGCTCGGGACGCGAAGACCCGCGTCGAGAAGCACCTCGACCCGCGATGGCGTGATGCCGAGATCAGCGATGGCGCGCGCCGCTGCTTCGTACGCAGCGTTCACGATGCCGATGGAATCAATGACGCGCGCCTCGACGAGCGCGGAGGCATGCCTGAGGCGCCCGTGCGCGGCGATGTACGCGTACAGCATGTCGCGTTGTTGCGCGCTCAGTTTCTTCGAATCCCGCAGGACGGGAGCGCCTCTGCGCGTGACGAGCGCGTACGCCTCTCTCCAGTCGAGGTCTTCAGGCATGAGAACCGCTCCGACGCACACAGGACCGGCGAGTGCGCCTCGTCCAGCCTCGTCGATACCGATGACGTACCGCATTGATTCTGTCTATTGTACTAGAGAAAATGGATTGATTTCGAAGACACGATCTCGAATCTATCCAACGTGTGGAAAACCGGTGCGGTGTATACTGACCCGCATGAGCGCGCGCGACTTCGTCCATTTGCACACCCACTCGCACTACTCCCTCCTCGAAGCGCTCCCCCACATCCCCGACCTCGTCGCCGCAGCGGCTAAAGACGGGCACGCTGCTCTCGCTCTCACCGACAACGGCAACCTCTACGGCGCGATCGAATTCTATAAGGAATGCAAAGCGCACGGCGTGAAGCCCATTATCGGAGTGGATTTTTTTGTCGCACCGCGTACGCGGCACGACAAAGAGCACCGCATCGACGACCAGCTCGGCCGCCTCGTCCTCCTCGCAAAAAACGACACCGGCTACCACAACCTCCTGAACATGGTGTCGGCATCGTATCTCGAAGGCTTCTACTACCGCCCGCGCATTGATCGCGAGCTGATGGAGCAGTACGCCGAAGGTCTTGTAGCAATACTCCCCTCTCATGGCAGCGAACCGGCGCATGCACTCCGCCATGGCGCGAAAGACAGGGCGTCGCAGAGCCTCGAGTGGTACCGGAGGGTCTACGGCGACGATTGCTACGTCGAGATCACCCGCCACCCCGAGATTGAAGGGCACGAAGATCGCATGCAGGAGCTGATCGCGCTCGCGCGCGAGCAGAAAGCGCCGCTCGTCGCCGCGCACGACGTCTACTACCTGGAACGCGACGACGGGCTTGCGTGCGACCTCGTCAACAAGATACGCACCGCGGGCGTGCTCGAGCGCGAAGGCGGGGAGTATCGGATGAAAGATTTTTCCTTCCTGCCGCGCGCGCGCATGCAAGAGCTTTTCCGCGACATGCCTGAAGCGCTCGAAAATACTTCCAAAATCGCAGACTCCTGCACGCTCGAGCTCGCGCTCGGAAAAGCGATCTTCCCGCTCTTCCCGATCCCAGAGGGCTCGACCGACAACGACGAGCTGCGAAAACTCGCGGAGCGCGGGATCAGCGAGCGCGGGATCAGCGAGACACCCGAAATCCGCGCGCGCATCGACTACGAACTCGATATCATCAAGAAGAAAGGCTACGCCGCCTACTTCCTCATCGTCGCCGACCTCCTTCGCCACGCGCGCGAAGCAGGCATCTTCACCAACACTCGCGGAAGCGCTGCGGGATCGCTCGTCTCCTACCTCTGCGGCATCACGACCGTCGATCCTATTTCCTTCAACATGCCCTTCGAGCGCTTTCTCAACCCCGAGCGACCCTCTGCGCCCGATATCGACATGGATATTGCCGACAGTCGCCGCGACGAGCTCATCGAATACGCGCGAAAGATGTACGGTACCGACCACGTCGTGCAGATCGGGACATTCGGCACCATGATGGCGCGCGCCGCAGTGCGCGATGTCGCGCGGGCGCTCGGGCATCCCTACGGCATCGGCGATGCGATCGCGAAGCTGATCCCTTTCGGCAAGCAAGGGTTCCCCGTCACTATCGAAGGAGCACTTGGAGATACGCCCGAGCTCAAAGAACTCTACGCGCGCGATGCGGATGCGCACGAAATCCTCGACCTTGCGAAGAAGCTCGAGGGCAGCGCGCGCCACGTGGGAGTGCACGCGGCGGGCGTCGTCATTGCGCCAGGTCCCGTGACCGATCACGCGCCCATCCAGCTGGACCCGAAAGGAGGCAAGACCATCACGCAGTACGATATGTATTCGATAGCCGATGAATACGGCGGCGTCGGTCTCCTCAAATTCGACTTCCTCGGACTCACCAACCTCTCCGTCCTCGCAGACGCGGTCGCTCGCGTGCGAGAGCGCCTTGGGATTGAGGTCGATCTCGACCGCATCCCGCTCGACGACGCGAAGACGTACGCCATGCTCACGCGCGGCGAAACGCTCGGCGTCTTTCAGATGGCGGGAAGCGGCATGACCTCGTATCTCAAAGACCTGCGACCGACCGTTATCCACGATCTAAACGCGATGGTCGCATTGTACCGTCCCGGTCCGATGGCATTCATCCCCGAGTACATCGAGCGCAAGAAAAATCCCGCGCGCGTGAAGTACCTCGACCCGCGCCTTGAAAGTATCTTGAAGCCGACGTACGGCGTCTTGATCTACCAAGACGACGTCATGATGATCGCTGTGCATCTCGCAGGGTACTCATGGGGCGAAGCGGATAAATTCCGCAAAGCGATGGGGAAGAAAATCCCAGAGGAAATGGCGGCGCAAAAAGAGAAATTCCAAAAAGGGTGCCTCGAGTTCGGCATGAAAAAAGAGGTGGTGCAGAAGTTGTGGGAGCAGATCGAGACGTTCGCCGCATACGGATTCAACAAGGCGCATGCGGCGAGCTACGGCAATCTCGCCTACAAGACCGCGTACATGAAAGCCAATTTCCCCGTCGACTACATGGCGGCGGTACTCACGGCGGACGCAGGCGACGTGGAGAAGATCGCGGAAGTGGTGCATGAGTGCAAGCGCATGGGTATTACCATCCTTCCGCCCAGCGTCAACGAAAGCCACGGCATGTTCACTGTTGTGCAAGTTAAACCTGCACAACAAGGACACGAAACGCGAGAGATTCAAGAGAGACCGGCAATACGCTTCGGACTCTACAGCATCAAGAATTTCGGCTCGGGTGTCGCGGATTCGATCATCGCCGTGCGCGACTCTTCGAATTCCTCGGGGCAAGAAACAGGCGGGGTATTTACCGATATCGCCGACTTCATCTCTCGCGTCCCCGACAAGAATCTCAACAAAAAGCAGCTCGAATCACTCATCCAATCCGGCGCGCTCGACGACCTCGGAGAGCGAGGGCAGCTGCTCGCCGCGATCGAGCTCCTTCTCGCCTACCACCGCGAACACCGAAGCGCGCCCGCCGATCAGGGCTCGCTCTTCGGCTCGGCACGCTCACCGAAAGCGGTGCTGCAATTGCCGCCTGCGCCTGCCGCAGGGATGGATGAACGACTGAAGTGGGAAAAAGACCTGCTCGGTCTCTATGTATCAGGGCATCCGCTCGACAAGCACAGGGAGAAATTCGCCGATCCGAAAAAGAGTATCAAGCACGCGAAGGAGCATCTCAAAGGCGTCGAGACGGTCGTCGCGGGGTTCGTGGAGACCGCTCAATCCATCCTCACCAAAAATGGCGAACGCATGGGATTCCTCAAGCTATCGGATTTCTCGGATTCGATAGAACTCGTCGCATTCCCGCGCACCTACAAAGAAGCAGGATCCATCCTCCAGCCGGGCGCGTGCATCGTCGTCAAGGGGAGAATATCGGAGAGAAACGGCGAGGCGAGTTTTGTCGTCGAAAAAGCAAAGACACTCTAGGATCGTCGCCTTGCATACCCTAGATATCTGTGCTCTTGTTGTGCAGGTTTAACTTGCACAACAAGGCTTGACGTACCGCGGGCGCGTACGTATGGTCGTGCATAGAGGTCTTCGTTGTATCGCGTAAAAGGAGGGTACCATGCCCATGAGAGACTTCCGGGCGCAGGCCGATCTCGCCCTCAAAGAGATTGTGAGATCCGAGCTCATTCTTGGCAGCATGCCGGAAACGCTCGAACTCCTCCTGCATTTGGAGACGGAATTTCATACCGTGATGTTCCTGAAGAACTACTGGAAGAACGTCGCGAGCCTCTGCAAAGTCGCACTCAAGCGCAGCGACTGCACGCTCGAGATATTCTTGAAGATGCGGAAAGAAAAGCAGCATCTCCAGCAGTACGTGCAGGTACGCACGGGCAAGGTCGCTCCGTCCGAAGGACTTGATCCTGATCACGACCGGGCCATGCGTTTTTGCGCGGCGATGTCGCTCGCGGAGACGCAGTGAGAAAGGAAATGCAAGCGGCGGTCGCAAGACCGCCGCTTTGTTTTTGCAAATTGCCTGGAGCGAAGAGTCGAGCTATTATTCATACCATGATGTCAGAGAAAGAAGCTTCTTCGCCCGACCACCGACGACTCGGACAAGAGCTCGACCTCTTCGTCTTCTCCGACCTCGTCGGAAGCGGGCTCCCTCTCTGGACCCCGCGCGGCACGCTCGTCCGCAACCTCCTCGACGACTACGTGTGGGAAATGCGCCAGAAACACGGCTACGAAAAAGTAGAGATCCCGCACATAACGAAAAAAGATCTGTACGAGACGAGCGGGCACTGGGACAAATTCAAAGACGATCTGTTCCGCATCACGACGCGCGAAGGGCACGAGTTTGCGATGAAGCCGATGAATTGCCCGCACCACACGCAGATCTATGCGCGGCGACCATGGAGCTACCGCGAGATGCCGCAGCGGTATGCAAACTCCACGATGTGCTACCGCGATGAGCAATCCGGAGAGCTGAACGGACTTTCGCGCGTGCGCGCTTTCACGCAAGACGATGCGCACGTCTTCTGCCGCGAGTCGCAAGTGAGAGAAGAGTTCCTGAAGATTTGGGACATCATCGAAGAATTCTACGGGCGCTTCGGATTCTCGCTCACCATCCGCCTCTCCTTCCACGACCCGAAGGAGCCGGAGAAATACCTGGGCGACAAACAGCGCTGGGCGCTCGCAGAAAGCACGCTTCGCGCGATGGCGGAGGAGCGTGATGCGGACACACGCGAGGGAATCGGCGAAGCGGCATTCTACGGACCGAAGCTCGATTTCATGGCGAAAGATTCGCTCGGGCGCGAGTGGCAGGTCGCGACCATACAGCTTGACCTCAATCTTCCAGAGCGATTCGACCTCACCTGCGTCAACGAAAAAGGCGAGAAGGAGCGCATCGTGATGATCCACGCGGCGATCATGGGCTCGATAGAGCGCTTCATGTCGGTGCTTCTCGAACACCTGGGCGGCACGCTCCCCCTCTGGCTCTCGCCTCTGCACGTGCACATCCTTCCCGTATCAGACAAACACGCTGATTACGCGCGCACTATCCTCCAGGCATTGAAAAATGCCGGTATTCGCGCGGAAATCGCCGAAGGGGATTCGCTCGGCAAACGCATCCGCGAAGCAAAAACCTCTAAGATTCCATATCTCATCGTGCTCGGCGACGAAGAGGTCGGCGCGCAAACGGCGACGCTCGAAGGCCGCGCAGGAAAGATAGGCGCATTCCCTATCGCCGAGATAGTCTCAAGACTACACACAGAAATCCAAACGCGTGCGTAAACACACACTCCCCTTTCGGGGAGTGTGTGTCCTTCACCTTGGAGCGTCGAGGCGGCGGCAGGCTAGTTGCGCGTGATGACGATGCGAGGCGCCTCGTTATTTTTCGAGCGAGCAAGCACCATCGTATCCGTCGTGTGCGCGGATGCCGCGACCGGAAGATGCGCGAAAGCATCTACAACCGGAGTCGATTCGACTTCGACAGAAGTCGTCTCGGGGGCGGATGCGACAACCGTCTGCTTACGAGTCCGAGCTGGGATCATTCCACCTGCGAGCGCGAGTGCACCACCTTTGAAGTAGACCAGGAGGTAGGCACCAGCGACTGCGAAGGAGATGAGAGATATCCAGTACATCGCGTTGCCGATAGGACCCAAGTCAAAGCCTGTGTACGGAATCTGCGAGAGCGATACGTACGGAGCGATGCCTGAGACCGCGACGTACGTGTTGCACGTCTGCGTACCCTGCGGACCGGTGATGGTGAGCGTGTAGGTGCGCGAAGCATTGGGACGCACCGCGAGCGAGCCATTGACCGAGACCGCGCCGATACCATCCGAGAGCCACGCGCTGTATGCGCCCTGCGAGCTCCACGAGAGGTACGAAGCCTGACCATTTTGTACCGTCGAGGGCGTCGCTGTAATCGAGCAGTAGAGATTGCTGTTGTAGTACTGCGGGTAGTTGTAGCCGTAATTGTAGTTGTAATTATACGGATACGAGTAGGTTGTCGGGTAGGTCGGGTAGACGTACTGCACCGGATACGTGATCGGGGTCTGGTAGACGGGGATGACCGGCGCCGTATTCGTGTTTGTGTTCACATTTGTGTTCGTGTTGACGATGTTGATCGGCTGACCGACAGACACCGGCTTTTGCGGCTGCGGGTACGAAGGAGTCGGCTTCGGAGTCTGGTACGAAGGCGTCGAGAACGAGTAGCTCTTCGGCGCAGAGAAGCTGAACGGCATGGAGTAGGAACCGCCAGACGAGTAGCCC
>CAIOKC010000012.1 GCA_903858755.1 uncultured bacterium
CCCCACCTTTTTCTGCTGATCCTGCCCCGCGAACCCGAACCGCGCCACGTACGCCCGCGTGTTCACCGTCACCGTCCCGAGCTTCGTATTCTCCAGCCCGTCCGAGACCGCCTCCCACACATTCGCATCGTCATTCAGGCTCTCGCGCGACTGCTCCACGTACGCCAGCTTCACATTGTCAGCTACCTCAATCGCCCCCGCGTCCGGCTTCTCCGTCCCAGTGATCATCCGGAATAGCGTCGTCTTGCCCGCACCGTTATTGCGCATATTCTTGCCATATCGCCGCGCATGCTACCATTCGAGGACCCCGTATGCAACTCATCGACGGACTTTTTCTTATAGCAGTCATTATGTTTTCGGCGGTCATCCACGAGGTGATGCACGGGGTCGCCGCCGATACGCTGGGAGATAAGACCGCGCGCTACGCGGGGCGCCTCACGCTCAATCCGATTCCGCATCTTGATTGGTTCGGCTCCGTCCTCCTCCCTGCGATATTCGTGCTCTCGAATTCGCCGATATTTTTCGGATGGGCGAAGCCGGTGCCCTACAATCCGTACAATCTGAAGCCGGGGCGCTTCAGCGAGGCGATCGTCGCGGGCGCGGGACCCCTTTCCAATCTCGCGATCGCGCTCGTCGGCGGCATCCTCATCCGCTCCGGTATTTTTGCGGGCGCGGAAGACATACTTTTTCTCATTGTCGCGGTAAACACGATGCTCTGCCTTTTCAATCTTATTCCCATTCCTCCGCTCGACGGCTCAAAAGTGCTCGAGGCGCTCCTGCCGCGATCCGTCGCGCGCGGCTATGGCATGTGGCGCGCGCGGCTTGAGAGCAATCCTTTTCTTGGCATGGCGATCATCCTTATCGTCGTCCTCGTCTTCGGCGGCGAATTTGGTACTCTCATCTACTCGCTCGCCGGTATCATCGCGGGCACCTAGCCCAGGAACCCGTACACAAACCTTGCGTTTGCGTGGAGGAGCGGGTATACTCGCCCCACTCCCTCAGGGAGTTTTCCTTTGCTCGTCTTGCGAGCGGGGATCACAGAAATAATGTCTACGATAAATCAGCTTACGCGCAAGGGTCGTTCGAAAAAGACCTGGCGCACCAAGACCATCGCGCTCTCGCGCTCTTTCAATACGCTCAAAAATCGTCCCTCGCACTTCTACTCGCCCTTCAAGCGCGGCGTGTGCTTCCGCGTCACCACCAAGACTCCCCGCAAGCCCAACTCTGCGATCCGCAAGATCGCCCGCGTGCGCCTCACCAACGGCATGGAAATCACCGCCTACATCCCGGGAGAAGGACACAATCTGCAAGAACACTCGGTCGTCTTGGTGCGCGGCGGTCGCGTGAAAGACATCGGACTCCGCTACACGATCGTGCGCGGCAAGCTCGACACTGCGGGCATCGAAAAGCGCCGCCGCGGTCGCTCGCTCTACGGGGCGAAGAGACCGAAAGGAGGAAAATAATTTCTAAGGCTACACCTTGTAAAATCATATGCGAAGACCAGTCAAAAACAGGAAGCAACCGCAACCGGATGAAGTGTACGGATCTTTCAAGGTCGCGAAGCTCATCAACTACGTGATGGAGCGCGGCAAGAAGGATACGGCGCAGAAGATCGTGTATATGGTCATGGAAGAGCTCAAGAAAGAAGGCGATCCTGTCGCGGTGCTCGAAGAGGCGCTCGACAAAGCGTCTCCCACGGTGGAGGTCCGATCTCGCCGCGTGGGCGGCGCCAACTACCAGGTCCCGCGCGAAGTGAATCCTGCTCGCCGCCTCGCGCTCGGTATGCGCTGGATCGTGGAAGCGGCAGAAGGCACCAAGGGCAAGCCGATGAACGAGTCGCTCCTCGCAGAAATCCGCGCCGCATACAAAGGGGAAGGGAGCGCCGTCTCGAAAAAGGAAACGACGCACCGCATGGCGGAAGCAAACAAAGCATTCGCGCACTTTGCCTGGTAATTGCGAGCAGTGGCGAAGCAATTCCAGCTGCAAAGTCTGCAGAAGGTGCCCTTCTGCGTCCTTCTGTATGGCGCGGTGTTGGCGTAGGATACCGGTATGGCAGAGGTACAGATCGGTGGGGGCTGGAAGGAAAAGCTCTCCGACGAATTCGCGCAAGAGTACTTCAAAGATCTTTCCGCATTTGTGCGGGGCGAATACAAGCATACGACGGTGTACCCGCATCCGAAGCAAGTCTTCCGCGCATTCGACGAGTGTCCGTTTGAAAAAGTAAAGGTCGTTATACTCGGGCAGGACCCATATCATGGACCGGAGCAGGCAAATGGTCTGTGTTTCTCCGTGAATTCCGATGTATCTGCGCCGCCGTCGCTTCAAAATATATTTAAAGAGCTCGAATCAGACGTGGGGCATCCGGTGAGTCGTGCTACCGATCTTGTGCGCTGGTCGCGGCAGGGAGTGCTGCTCCTCAATGCGACGCTGACGGTCAATGCGGGGAAAGCAGGCTCGCACCAGGGGAGAGGGTGGGAGCGGTTTACCGATGCGGCGGTCAAGAAGTTGAACGACGAACGCGAGCATCTGGTCTTTATCCTGTGGGGCAACTACGCGAAGCAAAAAGGCGCGCATATCGACCGCTCGAAGCACCTCGTCATCGAGTCCGCGCACCCATCACCCTTTTCCGCGTACAGCGGTTTCTTCGGGTCGAAGCCTTTCTCAAAGACCAACGAGTATCTGGTGCGGCATGGGCAGCCGCCCATTGAATGGTAGTAGTACTTGTATTGTTGATGCATTTCCGCTACATTACGGGGACGCCGGAGGCGTTTTATTTTTTGAACATCATATGAGCAGAGATTACCCACTCGAGAAAGTAAGAAATTTCGGCATCGTCGCGCACGTGGATGCGGGCAAGACGACCACGTCGGAGCGTATCCTCTACTACACGGGCGAGTCTCACAAGATCGGCGAAGTGCACGATGGCAATACCGTCACCGACTGGATGGAGCAGGAGCGCGAGCGCGGCATCACCATCACTGCAGCGGCGATCACCTGCTTCTGGAATCCGACCTACATGGGCGCCGACACTTCTTCGAAGCATCGTTTCAATATCATCGATACCCCGGGGCACATCGATTTCACTTCAGAAGTGAAGCGCTCGATGCGCGTCTTGGACGGCGCGGTCGTCGTCTTCGACGGCGTCGCGGGTGTCGAGCCGCAATCGGAAACAAATTGGCGCTACGCTGAAGAGGCCGAAGTGCCGCGCATCTGCTACATCAACAAGCTCGATCGCACCGGCGCTTCCTTCGAGAAATCCTACGCGAGCATCTTGGACCGCCTCTCGAAAAAAGCGGTGCGCCTGCAGATCCCCATCGGGCTTGAGGATCAGTTTGAAGGCGTGATCGACCTCATGTCGATGAAAGCGTACAGATTTGAAGGCGAGATGGGCAAGAACGTCATCGCCTATGATATCCCGGACGCCATGAAAGCCGAGGCGGAAAAGTACCGCGCGGAGCTTGTGGAGCGCATTGTGGAAAACGACGACGCGCTCATGACGGATTTTCTCGAGGGGAAAGCGATCTCGGACGACGTCCTCAAGAAAACGCTCCGCACAGGCGTGATCGAGAACAAGATTTTTCCCGTCCTCACCGGAAGTTCGCTCAAAAACAAGGGCGTGCAGCTCGTCCTCGACGCGGTCGTCGATTATCTCCCTTCGCCGAAGGACATGCCGGAAGCAAAGGGAGTGAATACCGACACCGGCGCGGAAGAGACGCGCCCGGCATCCGACGACGCGCCTTTTGCGGCGCTCGTTTTCAAGATTCAGACCGATCCATTCGTCGGTCAACTCTCTTTCTTCCGTGTCTACTCCGGCTCTTTCACCGCAGGCGATACCATCTACAATTCCGCCAACAACAAAAAAGAGCGCGTCGGTCGCATCGTCCGCCTGCAAGCGGACAAACGCGAAGACGTGAAGACCGTGTACGCCGGCGAAATCGCCGCCGCGGTCGGCATGAAGGAGGTCAAGATCGGTCATACGCTCTGCGATGTCGCGCACCCGATCGCACTCGAATCCATCGTCTTTCCCGAGCCGGTCG
>CAIOKC010000013.1 GCA_903858755.1 uncultured bacterium
ATATCGTAGGCAAGTTTGCCGAAGGCTTCGTTCTTCGACACGAAGTCGGTCTCGCTCGCGAGCACGACTGCTCCGACGACCGAGCCGCCGGCATGGACGTACGCTGCGGCGACGCCGGCCCCGAGCTCGCGGTCTGCTTTTTTGCTCGCAATCGCGGCGCTTGCTTTGCGGAGGATTATCTTCGCTTTCTCGGCGTCTCCGCCCGCTTCTTCAAGCGCGCGCTTGCACTGCATGATCGAGACTCCTGTCTCGTCTCGCAGAGCTTTCAGTGTTTCATCGACAGCCATAGTATGTATGTATTTCCGTATTTACTGTTTTGAATTACAACGACGCTTGCGCGGATAGCGCAGCATCGTGAGCATTGTACCTTTATTTGCCTGCGGGTGCATCCACGGGCGCTTTCTTCCCTCCGATGTACGCCTCGGCGATTTCTCCGATGACGAGCTTGATGGAGCGTATCGATGTGTCGTTCGCGGGGACAGGGTAGCGGACGAGCGAAAAATCGCAATCCGAGCTTGCGAGCCCGACGACGGGAATACCGAGCTGGTTCGCCTCTTTGACGGCAGTGTTCTCGTGGCGAGAGTCGACGACAAAAAGAGCGGCGGGCAATTCCGTCATGGAGACAAGGCCGCCAAAGCGAGCGAGGAGTTCGTCGATCTCGCGATCTATCATGAGGCGCTCGCGCTTGGTGTATTTCCCGAGCTCACCGCTTTCGCGCTCGCTCATGAGTTTCTGCAGGCGGTCGATGCGCTTGCGGATATTCTTGAAATTCGTAAGCGAACCTCCGATCCAGCGCCCCGCGACGTACGGCGCGCCCGCGCGCTCCGCCGCCTCTTTCACAAAAGAGAGCGCTTCGTGCTTCCCGCCGACGAAAAGCACCTGCTTGCCGGATTGCGCGACGGAGGCGACGAACGCGCGCGCCGCGGCGAGCTTGCGGCTCGTCTCTTCGAGGTCGAAGATGTCGGTACGATCCTTGGTGGTGAATATGAACGGCGCTGCCGACGGATGGCGGCGCGCGCGCGCGTAGCCGAAGTGCGCCCCTGCATCGTAGAGTGTCTGGATATCGGTTGACATGTCGGCAGATACTAGCAAAATCACTCGCTTCCTGCAACTTCGCCGTCCTCCGCCTTCGCGAGCGCTTCGAGGATTGGTCCGAGCGCCCCGTTCATGATTTTCGGGACGTTCGACCAGGATTCCTTGATGCGGTGATCGGTGATGCGGTCCTGCGGGAAATTGTAGGTGCGGATTTTCTCAGAACGATCGCCCGTCCCGACCTGTGATTTTCTCGTAGCGGAGCGCTCGCGCGCCTCGCGCTCATCCTGCTCCTGCTGAAGCTTGCTCAAGAGCAATTTCATCGCCTTCTCTTTGTTCTGCGCTTGCGAGCGCTCCGACGTGCATTTCACGTCGACACCGGTCGGTCTGTGCACGATACGAACCGCGGTTTCCACCTTGTTCACGTTTTGCCCTCCCGCGCCGCCGGAGCGCGACGTCTCTATTTCGAGATCTGCCGGATTGATTTCGATCTTGGTGCGCTTGTAGATGGGCAGGATGACCACGGACGCCGTCGACGTGTGGATGCGTCCCTGCTTTTCCGTCGCCGGCACGCGCTGCACGCGGTGCACTCCGGTCTCGAATTGGAATTCGCGATAGCAGTTCTCGCCTTTTATTTCAAACTGCGCCTCTTTGTAGCCGCCGATCGCCGCGCGCGATTCCTCGAGCGCTCTGCGCTGCCACCCTCTTGACTCCGCGTAGCGCAGGTACATGCTTGCGAGCTCTTCGGCGAAGAGCGAGGCTTCTTCTCCGCCGACTCCCGCGCGCACTTCAAGCACGATCTCATTCGGCCATTCGCGCTCATTGGGATCGCCGACGATCTGCTCCATCTGCTTGAGGAGCGCTTCTTTCTGCGTCTCGATTTCCTCTATTTCTTTTTCGGCAAGCTCTTTCATCGCCGGATCGACTTCGATGAGTTCACGCGCGTCTTGCTCGGATTGCAAAAGCCGCTGCCACTCGGCAACGAGAAACGAGACGCGCGAGTCGTCGGCGTACTCTTCGGGTCGTATTTGTGCGCGGGACATACGGATAAGTATACGCCGCGCCCCGCAGACGCGGGGCGCGGCGTGCCAACAGCGTTATTTGGACGCCTTTTTCTTCGAGCCCGCAGCTGCGGCGCGCTTCTTGAATTTGTCGACGCGACCGGCGGTATCGATCGTCTTTGCGGTACCGGTATAAAACGGATGCGAAGCGGAAGAGATCTCAACGTGATAGACGGGGTACTCCTTGCCGTCCTCCCATGTGTCGGTCTTTTCGGCACGGACAGTGGAAGCGATCAAAAAACGCTTTCCCGAGGTGGAATCCTCGAAAATGACCTGCCGATACTCCGCCGGATGAATGTCTCTTTTCATGCCGGGCAATTATACGGAAAAACATCAAAAAGACAATACCGCGCCTCGACTCTCCTACCTGCCCTCGAGTATGTCGATATCCTTCTGGTACTCATCGGCAAAGCTCATCACGCCGTCGCCGTAGAACGCATACGACGCTTTCTTCGCATTGCTCCATCCCGCAAAGTAGCGCAGCGCCGCGAGGCGCTCGGAAGCGCGCGTCCCCGCATCCGCGCCGTTGTCCGCCATGAGGAGCGCTGTTGCAAATATCGCGGTGCGCGAATGCCACGGATCCGGAGGGGTGGTGCCGGTGATTTTCGCGAGGCGATCCTTGTAGAGCATCCACGTCGAAGGGATGAATTGCGCGGGACCCATGGCGCCGCCGTACCCGATCGACTGCGGGCACGACACCACCTGCGCAAACGGATTGATGCCGAGGTCGCTCGTTATCTGCATGAAAGGATCGACATCGCGGTCGGGCTTCATGACGCGCGAAAAAAGCGCGCCCGTATTCTTCCCTTTCCCGTCGCCTTTGTTCGGGCTGTTCGTAAGGAGGCACTGCCCCACATTCTCGCCGAGATTCGTCTCTTGGCGCAACACTCCGAGGATGAGCGCGGGGCGCACGCCGGTTGCTGAAGACGCCTCTTTCGCATACTGATACGCGGTGCCGAAGGGTATCGCGCCGGAGTCGCGAAGATTGAAGAGCGCGGAGCGGATCTGCGCCGCGGTCTGCTGTTTGTTGGCGATAAGCTGCAGATACACCGCTTCCTGCCCGCGCGCCGCGTTGACGAGATCCTGCTTCTGCTTCTCGATGCGTTTCAGCGTATTCTGCTCAAGCACTTGTATCTGCAAAAGCTCCTGCTCCTCTTCCTGCTGGGAATCGAGCGCTTTTTTGCGCTCCGAAAGATCCGTGCGCACGACCGCCATGTGCGCAAAAGAAGTATCGAGCGCACGCTGGATGACCTCGAAATTGTCCACTTCGCGGAAGAGATCGGAGAGCGAACCGCTCAAAACGATCTGCGCGAGCGAGACGTCGTCGATCTCGCGCGTCTGGCGCAGTATCTGCGCGAGACTCTTTTGCCCGTCTGCGACTTTCGTGTCGAGTGATTGGATGCCCCGCTGCTTGTCTGCCGCATCGGATTTCAATTCCTGGATACGAAGATTGCGCGCTTTGATCCCAAGCTGCGCAGCCTTTATCTGCGAATCGAGAATCGCGACATCGCGCTCATAGGAGGCGCGCTGCTGCTGCTGGAGAGAAAGCTGCGCTTGATTCTGCTTGATCTCGGCTTCGATCTGCGCAAGCTGATTCTCAAGCGCTGCACGCTCCTGCGGCGTCATCGCGGCGTGCGCAGAAAAGGGCAGTGCGAATACGAATGCACACAAAAAGAGACTGGCGCAAAGAGAGCGCATACAAGTGCAGACCAAGTATAGCAAGATTTCTTACCGACTTCCGCGCAATGCTATTCGTT
Organism: uncultured bacterium; assembly: GCA_903858755.1. Taxonomy (GTDB): domain Bacteria; phylum Patescibacteriota; class Minisyncoccia; order Phycocordibacterales; family UBA2100; genus UBA10103. The sequence goes on from CAIOKC010000013.1 coordinate 3,851, forward strand.
TTTCGTCTCCGGGGACGCAGTGCCCTCTTCCGCTTTCTTCTCGGTGAGAATGACGGTCTCCGGCGCCGGCGCGATTTCCGCGCTCTCTTCTTTGAATTCAGTGACCGAGGCGACGATCTCGTCGCCACTCGTGATGAGCGTGGCGCTCCCCGGAAGCGCGATCTCGGAGGCGGTGATGTGGTCGCCCACGTGTTCAAGCTTGGTGAGATCGACGACGAGGCTGTGCGGCAACTCTGCGGGCGCGACTTCGATCTCGATCTCGTGGAGCGCTTTCACGATGATGTGACCCGCCTTTTCCGCCGGCGCGACCCCGTCGAATTCGAGCGGGATATTGATGGTGACTTTCTTGCCCTTCTCAAGGACGTAGAAATCCACGTGCAGAGGCTTTCCCGTCACAGGATGGAATTGCATATCATGGATGAGCGTGTCCTTGTCTTCGCCCGCTCCCTTCAGCGTGATGACGGTCGTCTCACCCGCTTCCTTCCAAATGCGGTCGAGCTTTTGTGCGTCGATCGCAATCGGCATCGCGGATTCTTTCGGACCGTAGAGGACGGCGGGCACGGAGCCATGCTTCCGCAGCGTCTCTGCGGTTTCTTTTGCATCTCGCGGCTTCACTTCAAGCGCTACTATCATGAGGGAGCAGTATACGTATTTTCGGACGGAGTGCAATATTTTGCGTGATACACTGGCGGGATGAAATACGATGTTGTCTCCTTCGGGGATATCACGACCGACTGCTTTATCCGGCTCAAAGACGCGGAGGTGCACTGCGATCTCCGCCACGAAAGCTGCATGCTCTGCGTGAAGTTCGGGCAGAAGATCCCTTTCGAATCCGCGACCGTGGTGCGCGCCGTAGGCAACGGGACGAACGCCGCCGTCGCCGCGGCGCGGCTCGGACTCTCGAGCGCCGCGGCGACCGAGATGGGCGACGATGAAAACGGCAGGGAATGCCTGAAGACGCTGCAGGATTTCGGCGTGCATACCGAGCTTATCGGCATTCATGCAGGGCAGCCGACCAACTACCACTACGTCCTCCAGTACGAAGCGGAGCGCACCATCCTCATCAAACACGAGCACTACGACCGAATGCTTCCGAAATTCGACGAGCCGCCGCGGTGGTTCTACCTCACTTCGCTCGCCGAAGGCACGATCGACTTCCAGCGCGAGATCGCGAAGTACGCGACAACGCACGGCGTGAAGCTCGCATTCCAGCCTGGCACCTTCCAGATCGGCATGGGAGCCGAAGCGCTCGCCGATATCTACGAGGCAACCGAGGTATTTTTCTGCAACAAAGAAGAAGCGCAGCAGATACTCAAGAATCAGGAGCACGACATGAAAAAACTCCTCGAAGGAGTGCGCGCGCTTGGTCCGAAGATCGCTGTCATCACCGACGGCAGGAACGGCGCATATATCCAGACCGCGGAGGGTTCGTGGTCGGCGCCGATGTACCCGGATCCCGCGCCGCCCGTCTCGAGGACAGGCGCCGGAGACGCGACCGCATCGACGACCGTCGCATACCTGATCATGGGATGTCCGCCGCAGGAAGCGCTTCTGCGCGGCATGGTGAATTCCGCCGCCGTCGTACAAAAACTCGGCGCGCAAGCGGGACTCCTTACGAAAGACGAGCTCGAAGCGTGGTACGCGAAGCGTCCGCCCGAATTCACCGCAACTGCGGTTTGATTTGACACAAGCCTCTCTAGGTGCTATAATGTAAGTAGCAGGTACGGGCGTCCTTCTGAATCCCCCATTCGGGCAGGACACTCAATGTCCGGAAGGTGGCGCAACGACGCAACCTTCAGGAGAGAGTAATGCGTAAAGAATTGGATTGGCTTTCGCACCAGGTCACGACTGGCTTGTGTGCGATTTTCTGCGGTCTGTACTTCGGCGCGTTCGTCGAGGCGCAAGCATCGGTCGACCAGCGATTGCTCGAGAAAGCGCAGTTCGTCGAGGCGGAAATCAACTGCCTCGGCAGCATCGCCTTCCACGAAGCGCGCAATCAGCTCCGCGGCACTCGCCGTCTTCTTATGATGGTGATGATCGCGCGGCGCGACGATCCGCAAGATCGCTGGCCGAAGACCGTATGCAAAAATGCGGTGAATGGCGAGATCAGCCAGGTGTCCAAAGAGATACCGCTGAATTCGCTCGAAGCCGCTGCGCTCCGCGACAATTTCGCGCTCGCGCGCGAGGTCTATGCGGAGGCATGGAAGGAGCAGCTCCTTCCGCGCGGATGGGAATGCGTTCGGTTTTTCCGACTCTCTGATGCAGAGATCGCGAAGCTGCCTGAAAAGCAGCTGCGCAAGCTCGGCATCGTGAGCGGAAAAGGGATGAAATTCTTCGAAGGGCTCGTCCCCGTGCAAACGCACGGATCGATCACCTTCTATAAGCATCCGACCAGATGCGCTCCACTCCCGACCGCCTGATGTGTACTCGAAAGCCCCGCGCAGCGCGCGGGGCTTTTTCTATGTTCTGCCGACTACTTTTTGTACGGCGGCGACAATGTGCGAGACACCCATTCCGTAGTGTTCGATAAGCTCTTTCGGCTCGCCTGATTGCCCAAACTGATCGCGCACACCGATACACTCCATAGGCACGGGACATTCCGCAGCGAGGACTTCTGCGATCGCGCTCCCCAATCCGCCGGCGACCTGATGTTCTTCCACCGAGACGACTGCGCCGGCGGATGTTGCTTCGCGAATGATGGTCTCTGTATCAAGCGGCTTAATGGTGTGGATATTGACGACGGTCGCCGCAATCCCCTGTGTCTCCAATTCTCTTGCGGCAAGAAGCGCATTGTGCAGCAGCGGACCTGTCGCGAAGATCGCGACGGCGGGGGATTCGCCCCTCCACACCACATTCGCCTTCCCTATCTCAAACGGCGTCTCGGACGTCGTCATAAGCGGCGTCTTCTCGCGCGCGAGGCGGATATACACGGGTCCATTCCATTTCGCCGCAGCGATCGTCGCCTTACGCGCCTCTTCCGCATCACACGGTGAAAGCACCGTCATGCGCGGCTGCACGCGCATGAGCGCGATATCTTCGAGCGCTTGGTGTGTCGCGCCGTCAGGACCGACGGAGACCCCTGCGTGCGAACCGATTATTTTCACTGGCACATTATTGAGCGAGATTGTCGTGCGGATCTGCTCGTTGTTGCGCCCCGGCGAGAATGTCGCGTACGACGTGATGAAGGGAATCTTGCCGTACGCGGCAAAGCCCGAAGCAAGCGCGGCGAGATTCTGCTCGGCGACGCCGACCTCGACGTACCGATCGGGGTACTTCTTTTTAAACGCCTCCATGCGGGTGGATTCCGTGAGGTCGGCGCACAGTGCAACTATGCGAGGGTCCATATCCGCCGCTTCGACAAGACCGTCGCCAAAACCGTTGCGCGTGGGCGCCTGCTCTTTTGCTTCGAATATATCTGCCCGCAGTGTTCCCTCAGTAGTACTCATAGATGTAGGAGCTTGAGACCAATGTCGTCATCGAGCTTTCTTTCGATCGAGGTATCGAGCGGGGTCATGAAGACCTCAAGCGTGACCGCAATGAACGCTTCTTTGATGTGTGCGCCGATGCATGCGAGCGACTCGTCGCAGCGCGAGAGGACGGCGTGCGCGTGGATGAATGGCTTACCATCTACGAGCGCGACGTTGCCTTGCATCGAAGCAACTTCAAAAACCCCGCTCTCTTTCCGGAAAAAATATTCGCGCGTGCCCAGGTCGTAGTAGCCGATCTCCACGCGCTCGACAGCGCCTATGCCCTGGAAAACGGCAGACTGAATACCGCGCTTCGCACAAAAATCCGTGAGCGTACCAATGAGCTCCTCACCGCGCTCGAGTTGTATCACGTACCCTTTCTCAACATCTTTGATTCTCATAGCCCATTGTGCAGAAGGGCACCTTCTGCACGTGCGGTTTTATTATCTTTTAGAGACTGAAATGACCCCTCGACGAACTCGCGGTAGCGCGCCCCTCTTTTGAACTGCCCTTTCACTAGATCAGTATCGCACAGACCAGGCTCGGCGCGTGTGTATTCTCGGTAGCTACTGTACGGGTACCTTTCGGAGTCCCGGACAATCCCAGACAACTTTGCGTTGTGGTGAATATATGCACTCAACCAAAGAAGTTGTTCGTTGGACTCTACATGGACGGCTTTAAACTGATCTTGAAAAAGCGACCCGACACGTTCGTATTTTTTATTAAAGAATTTCGAATAGCCTGTGATAAGACGCAGCATCAAATCGCTGATCGAGACCTCGGTATGTTGCCGCACGACGAGGTGATAATGGTTTGGCATGAGGCAATAACAAATAACCGAAAATGTATTCGGGGGAAATAGCTTGCGCTCGTACCGTTCTGCAGAAGGTGCCCTTCTGCTGCTCCTGTTCGGATGCAGGTACTCGTCTAACCTTCCCAGAAAGAAATCGTAATCCTCGGGTGCTTCAAAAATCCGCATCTTACCCGTACCGCGATTGTAAAGGTGATAACACTCCCCTTCAGAAAATGATTTGTAATCTCGTGTTTTCATGGTCTGCAGAAGGTGCCCTTCTGTGGGTTATTCGTGTTCGCTTTGCACCGTGCCGCCGAGCGTGCGCAGCTCGTGCAAAAACGCCTTCGCCTCTTCTGCGCTCGGCGGCTTCCCATGCCAGCGGAAATCGCGCTCGATGGAGCGAATGCCCTTGCCCGGTATGGTATGCGCGATGATGACGGTGGGCTTCTCGTAGATCGCCTCCGCTTCGCGGCACAGTGCGATGAACGCCGGTATGTTGTGCCCGTCTACCTCAAGGACATGCCATCCGAAGGACTCGTATTTCTCGCGCAGCGGCTCAAGCGGCATAATACTTTCCGTATAACCGTCGATCTGGATGTTGTTGCGATCGATAATGCCCGTGAGGTTCGAAAGGCGGTTCGCGCCCGCAAACATCGCCGCTTCCCAGATGTTGCCGCAGTCGTGTTCGCCATCCGACATCACGCAGTAGATGCGATTACTATCGCCACTCATCCGAGAAGCGTACGCCATGCCTGCGGCTTGCGAGAGCCCGCTTCCCAAGGGACCCGATGTCGTCTCCAATCCCGGAAGACGCTCGCGCTCAGGGTGACCCTGCAAGCGAGAGCCGAATTTCCTCAGCGTGAGACACTCTTCTACCGGGAAGTACCCGGCATGCGCCATTGCGGCGTACCGTACAGGGACGATGTGTCCGTTTGAAAGTACGAGCCGGTCGCGTTCCCCCCACTCCGGGTTCTTAGGATCGTGCTTCATCACATGAAAATAGAGGGCGGTGAAAATATCAGCCATGCCGAGAGGACCTGCCGTATGACCGGAGCCTGCGGCAGTGAGCATTTCGATAATCGTCGTACGAATTGTGTTTGCCTTCGCGGATAGTTCGCGCACTAGTTCATCCGTCAGGATTTCCATTCCCCTATTCTAACGCACATTAGAACCGCTCACCTCCGCGACACCCCGCTCAACGCTCGATTGCGCTGTCCGCCGCCGTTTTCAACCGCTCAAACGCCTCCGCCGGATTCTCGCTTCGCATAAGAGCGCTCCCGACGCAACATCTGCGCGCGCCGGCGCGCACAAGATCGCCGATATTCTCTTCCGACACCCCGCCATCCACAGAAATGAGCGCGTCTGGGAATCGCGCGCGGAGCGCAGCGACGCGCGCGCTTGCGCGCGCGTCGTACGGTATCCCCTGCGTCCCAATGGTCGCGATCGACATGAGATGGACGACGTCGCACGCGGCGATAAGCGGCTCGACGACCTCGAGCGGAGTATCCATGAGGAGCGCGAACCCGGCTTCTGCCGCGCCGTTCTGTTTCCACATATCGAGCGCGCCATGCATGGTTTCGGTGTCAGGAAATGCTTCCGCGTGCGCAATGATGCGCGTAGCGCCCGCGCGCGCGAACGCGGCTCCCACCTCTCGCGGCTCTCCGACCATAAGATGCACCTCGGTTGTCATGCCCGCCAACGCCGAGAGATCAAACGGATCGTACTCGCCCGCGCGTACATACGGCCACGAAAGATGCGGCGCGAAAATGCCGTCGTCGACGTCGACGTGTACGGACGTCGCGAACGCACGAATCTTTTGTCCCGCCGAGACGAGATCACTCGCATCACGAGCTACGCAGGTGGGGATGATTTCTATTGAATCTATCTGCACAACGAGTACGTGGTCTCCCAACCGCACGTGCCGGAATTGCCCTGGGAGACGACGCACCATGTGTTGGTCCGCTCAAGATCCGCGAGCATCGCGTAGCTTTGCCCGTCGGTCGAGCAGTAGAGGTACCCCGTCGCCGAGGTGTCGGCGCGCGAAGGATCCTTGGGGACGGACTGTATGTACGCTGGCGCGAGTGCCGTACCGAGCGCGCTCGTCACCGTCGTCCCGCCCGAAGCGGTAATCGGGTACGCTGTATTGTCGCCATAGTAGAGCTCAAGCGCGGTCTGTATCTGTTTGAAATCGGCAAGGCGCCGCGCGTCGCGCGATTTGATGCGCGCGCTGTTGAGCGATGCAAGAATGATAGACGAAAGCAACCCGATGATCGCGATCACGACGAGCAGCTCTATAAGAGTAAATCCCTTCGAAGATTTCCGCGCGCTGAGTTGCATAAGACCTTTCTGCATAGAATCCATGAATTAGTATGTGATTTGAGGCGCGAGATTGGGCGGAGGCGGGGGCGGAGCGTCGCCTCCAGCGACCGCGCGACCGAAGAAGAACACCGCGACGACGAGCGCGAGAGCCGCTATGCCGATCATCACATACTGCGCCTCAGTACGCGAGGAGACAAGGCCCCATGCGACGAGCTTGCCCGTGATATCCATGCCCGATTCAGCCGGTGGACGACCAAATTCCTCGCCCTGATTTTGAAACCGCACTCCGCTTCCTTCTGGTGGCATATCGTCGATTATATACTCTTTCCTGAGTCGCCGTATACGGCGCATGGGGATACACCCCTACGCAACCTCATCGATCTCGCGAATGCGGCGCGCATGCCGCTCGTCTCCCGAGAAAAGGGCGGCAAGCCATGTCTGCACCGCCGCCTTCGCGTCTTCCGGAGAAATGAACCGGGCTCCGAGGGCAAGTGCATTTGCGTCGTTGTGCTCTCGCACCGAGATGAGCATAGTGAGCTTTTTCCCGTCCGTATCTGTCTGTTCGACGGATGCGGGTCCGTAGTAGAGCGCGCACCGCACGCCCGAGAAACGGTTGGCGACCATCGCCTCGCCCTGCCCGGAGGCGCCGATAAGGACGGCGCGACTCTCGATGCCCGAAGCGACATCGGCGCTGAGTTTGCGCGCGGCGCTTGCGATAATCGCGGGATAGTCGTCAGCCTCATCGAGTGCAAGCGCTCCGCAATCTTCCGCGTCGTGCCCGAGCAGCTGGATGAAACTCAAAAGCTGCTGTTTGAGCTCGAATCCGGCATGATCGGCGGCAAGATACACCTTCATGCGCTAGAGTCGTTTCGCGACTTCGACCACATGCTCGACGAGCGTGTGCGTGTACCCCATTTCATTGTCGTACCACGCCATCACCTTCACGAGCGTGCCGTCGACGACGCGCGTCATCCCGAGATCGGCAATCGCGCCAAAAGGCAGACCAAGAATATCGGACGACACGAGCTGCTCGTCAGAAACCGCGAAGACTCGTTTCCACCGCTCGCTCACCGCTGCTGCGCGGAGCGCCTCATTCACCTCTTCGGCGGTCGTTGGTCGTTTCGAGACGAATGTGATATCGACGAGAGACCCCGCTGCGACCGGCACGCGCACCGAAATGCCGTCGAATTTCTCCGCAAGCTGCGGGTACGCGAGCGCAGTCGCTTTCGCCGCGCCCGTCGAGGTGGGTACGAGATTCTGCGCCGCCGCACGACCCTCGCGCATGTCTTTCGATTTCGGTCCGTCGACGAGACTCTGGCTCGCCGTATAGCCGTGCGTAGTATTCAGGAGCGCGCGCTCAATGCCGACCGCTTCGTCGAGAATGCCGATGAGAGGAGAAGCAGCGTTTGTCGTGCACGATGCGTTCGAGGTGATGTCGCATGTGCCGAATTTTTCTTCGTTGGCGCCGATGAGTATGGTCTCCGCCCCGATGCCTTTTGCGGGGGCGGATATCACCACTTTCTTCGCACCCGCATCGAGATGCGCTTTCGCTTTCTCTGCTTCAGTGAAGAACCCCGTCGACTCGACCACGATATCCACCTGCATGTCGCGCCACGGCAATTTCGCGGGATCCTTCTCCGCAAGCACGGGGATGTTTTTCCCGCCGACGACGATCGCTTGCTCGGCATAAGACACGTCGAAAGGCGCGCGTCCGTAGACGGTGTCGTATTTCAAAAGGTATGCGAGATTCTCCGGCGACGTAAGGTCGTTGACCGCAATGATTTCGAGCTCCGATCTTCCTTGCGCGGCACGCATAAAGGCCCTGCCAATGCGACCACACCCATTGATTGCGACACGCACCTTCGATGCCACCATTCTGGCTAGTGTATCCTACTCGCCGACATTCTCGCACTGTGCATAACCCATATCGGGAGATCGTATCTCCCGATATGGGGTATACTGTCTCAATGGAGCTGTACCATGTCTTGAACAGAGGTGTGGAAAAAAGGGATCTTTTTATGGACGATTCAGACCGCCTGCGGTTCGTCCACGACCTGTACGAGTTCAACGACACCGCTCCCGCACCCGAATTCACGCGATATCGGGAGATCGTATCTCCCGATATCAAAAGTCGGAGGGTGCGAGAGCGTATCGTCGATATTCATGGATGGTGTCTCATGGACAACCACTACCACATTCTCCTTTCGGAAAAATCCGAGGGCGGGATGTCTCAATTCCTTCGCAAACTGAATGTGGGGTACGCAATGTATTTCAACGAGAAGTACGCGCGCTCCGGCACCTTATTCCAAGGACGCACAAAAAAGATACGCATCGATTCAGACGCCCACTTTCTCCATATCCTTCACTATATACACCTCAATCCGCTTGATTTCTTGCGCGGCGCGCAGTCGTGGCGCACCCTCGAGATCAAAAATTCAAAAAGCGCACTCAGGCATCTCGACGAATATCGTTGGAGCAGTTACCTCGATTACTGCGGAAAGCGGAATTTCCCCTCGGTCATTACCACCGATCTCTTTGGCGGCGTTTTCAAGAACTATCCGCGCACGATCGGAGCGTACTTGAAAGACATCGAGCTTGCACCGATGCGCTCGCTCCTCCTCGAGTAAATATCGGGAGATCGTATCTCCCGATATCAAGGGGTAGTGCTCGTGGCAGTCTCCGAGGTGGTCGTCGGCTGGGTCGCTGTCGTAGATTCAGGAATTGGTCCAGGCACTGATGCAGGAATCGATGTCGGCTCGGCGGTCGTTGCGGTCGGCGACACTGCATTCTCCCCTCCAGTATCAGAAGCGGGTACCGCGCCTTCCGGAGTTGTCGTTGCCGTATCGGTCGGTACTGTCGACTCGACGGTCGAGGTCGCCATATTTTCCGATATCGATGCGGGAGAAGATTGATCCTTCTCGATCGCCTGGACTTCCGGTATGAGCATCGGCGGGATCTGCTCGACGACCGGTGCTGGCTGCGTGCGGTCGTAGACGACGACGCGGCGATACACTTCGGTCGTACGACCATCGGTATCAGTCGCGCGATACACAATTCGGTATTCAGTGGTGGTGGAGGTGTCGAGGGAAACGCTCGTCACCTCGTTTCCATCGACGAATACATGGATGCCGATATTGCGATCTTTGTCGTCGGAGACGACGGCACCGAGATCTGCATACCCCCCGCCGGTCGGGATCACTGCAGGATTTTTGCCGAGGACCTGAATGATGGGAGCGTCCGCGCTTGTTGACACGACACTCGCATTCGAACTCGCCGGAGCCGATGCTGCGGCTCCTGCGACCTGACCGTGCACGGCAGGCGCGGGCGCGACGACCACGGGGATGTAGCCGGGCAGCGTCTCGGTACTGGTATCGAGGAGCTGCCCGACAAGCCCGCCATATATTGTGGCTACAGTTTTTTGCGAAACCGCGCGTCGCTCAAACTCCTGCGTTTCGACGAGGAGCGCGCGATCGCGATCAACCACTTGCTTCAGCTGCTCCGTCACATAAAGACCGAGATCGCGGTACGGACCGAGATCAGCTTTTGAGACCTTCATGGCCTGCTCTTTCACCGCGTCGCGCCATACCGCATCGACGAGGTCGATGGTGGAGAGTTTGTAGGTGACGTAGTAGAAATCCTCGTCCTCGGTCACGCTCACGATCTGCGCTTTGGGCGTCCAATTGGAAAAGTCTTTGGCCGCGATATATGTGTTGTCGATCGCGACGACGGTCTCTTGCGCCGAGTAGATCGCTTCCGGATTCGCCGCCGCAAACGCGCTGCCGCCGCCGAGCACGAGAATACCGAGCGCGATCGGCACGGCATTGTGGTATTGCAAAAAACGCCAGAATCCGACCATGTCGCTCCAGTATACCTTGCGTCGATGCGGGATGAGACGGTCTATCCCCATATACCGCTCGCCTATGGCACATTCGAGACCGGAAGCTTTTCGATAAACCGTTTTGCCTCCTCGTAGTCCGGCTTTAGCGCGAGCGCGTCTTCAGCGAATTGGCGGGCAACGTCTGGGCGTCCTGCCTGGAGAGCGCCTCGCGCCTTAAGTAGCGGCACATCCGGTCTCAAAGGAGCAAGCGCAGCTGCTTGCTGCAGCGATTCATACGCGAGAGATTCCGCGTCAGGAAACCCGAATGGAATAAACGCGATATACAACTCCGCCCGATACATCCAAGCACTAAAATCTTTCGGGTTGGATTCGACTGCGTGATTGGCGAAGCTGGCTGCCGCCTTCAAGTCGAGCTGGATCTGGCGACGAACCTCATCGTCTTCGCGGATTGTAGGGAGCAGCTGCTGCGCTTTGCTAGTGTACGCGCGCGACGCGTCGATGGAGTATTGCTGCACTCCCCAGACACGCTCCGCTTTTTCCATGACGGAGACGGCGGAGATATCCCCCTCGCGCGTCATGAGAAGCCCCTTCGAATGGAGGTGCGCGGCAAGCATCTGATGCACCGAAATCCACGCGAGCATAAGACTCGCCGCCACGCATAAGCACGCGAGAGCCCATCGAAGCAGCACTGGTATCTTGAACGGATCCCCGCGAGCGCACATGCCAAGCACAACTCCAAGCACGAGCAACGCGACAAGACCTGTCGGGTACAAGAATTGCGAGACGAAAAGAAATGCTCCGAGCGCAAATAAAGCCGCACCGGGAAATTCTCCCGACTGAAAGACGAAGGCAACCGGCCAAAGCAGCGCTAATCCCGCACCCAAAACCCCGAGAAGCACCGCCACCGTCGTCGCGGTGCTGTGAGTGCTGTCGACACGGGCGTTCCAAAAAGGCGACGCATTGAATTGCAGGATTCTATGGCGCTCCCACACGACTGGCAGGGTCCCCGGTCCCGACCCCACGAGCGCGTGCAGAAGGCTCTCTTGATACAACGGGGCAATGATAAGACTGGTCGCAAGTATGGAGGGTCGTGCGTCCGGAGAAGACTCCGACATGGCGCCGCCAAACCCAAACAGCATCAGCAGCAACACAGCAGCCGCAGCGATGCCGGTACGCACCGCAAGAGTACGATGCCGGAAGTACAGGTACGCCGCCGAGCCCGCAGCTGAGACGAGAAACGCCACCGACGCAGTCGGAAGGAAAAAAACCGCAAAACCAGCGGCGAGGAAGCAAATAGATACCGAGGCAAACGCGCGCACCTTCCCATCGTCGAAAAGCAGGAGTGCGGCGAGAAGCGCCGCCCCGAAAAGAAACGACATCTGCTGCCAGGTCCCTGCAATTGTCTCCCCTCTCTCAACAAGCGAACCAAAAGCAAACACGAGAAGAGACGCTGCCGCCGCAAGACAAGCAGACGCAATGAAGCCGTAGGGAAACCAGACATCGAGCGAACGCGGAATGAGAGAGCCACAGAACACTGCAACAGCGAAGAGGAGGAACGACCCCGCCGTGCCAAACTCAAACCCCGCACCCCACCAGCTGTCCGCCCCAGTGTACTCGCTAGCCAAGACCGAAGCGCACACAAAGACAGAAAACGCCGCTACAAAGAAAATCACCGGCAGCGAAAGGAAGTAATCCTTGCGCAAAAACATACCCGTCCCGATAGCGCATAAGGCGATGCCCGCCGAAAGAGACGCCAGCATCCCGACATATGGATAAGAGTCGACCGGGAATGCGCCGAGAAGCGGCAGGACGGCAACGGACAGAGGGAAGACCGCCGGCAACAAGACTCCAGATACCCACGCAACGCGCATGCATGGATTGTAGCAAGCCGACGCGCGCAGGCGCGCGCAAGGGTATACTGAGGCGTATGGGACGCTCCATATACTTTGCGCTAGCGATTACTCTCGGGGGATGCGCGGGAATCCTCTTGGGATACGCCTTCAGGGGCGAGAGCGCCATTGTGGGCGACCTGCATTCGAATCCTATGACAGAGCTGAGCGTGTTGCTCGATGGGACGATTCGCCACGTCAATGCGGAAGACAAGACGGTGGTCGTTGATGTGTTCGACCACTTCAGACAGCATCGGGAGTACCTCGTCTCAACCGAGCAGGCTTCTCTCTATGCTTCCGAACTCGCGCGCGGAGCGAAAGAGGGGGGTGCCGCAAGCAGGCGTATTGAAATGAGCGAGATATCCGAGGGAGATGTGGCGACACTGGTGGTCGCCGGCAAACCCGGACCGTTGCGCGCGTATACAGTGCTCATATATCCCGGGCAAAAAGAAAGAACGTTATGAAAGATGCTTCCCCGTATATACTCGTAGCCCTCATGGCAATGATCGCCGCTGCGTGCGCATACTTTGCTCTCATCAACTCTTACAAAGCGTACACGCTCGAACGCGCGCAAACTGCCCAAGCATCCAGCATACGCGCCCTTCTCTCTCAGAGCGCATTTCTCAGATACGCGACGGTCGAATCCGTAGACATCGCAAACAAAACACTTTCGCTGCAAGCCCCCAACGCCTACCGCGAAGGAGTCGTGCGACTCACGCTGCATGTATCGGATACGACGCTCATACTGAGCCAGCACCTCGTGGATGCACAGGGGGTGTATAATTCCCTTTCGGAATCCACCCCGTTTTCTTTCAATCGCATCCGCTCTGGTGATCGAATCGCCTACCTCGTCCGCGGAGGCCGCATCGCCGACTTGATAGTCGTCGGCAATCCGCTGTAGCAGCCGCCGCTACCGATCGACGCGGGGCGCCATGCGCTCTTTCGCCGCGTACTGTGCGCAAAGCGACCACTCTTCGCTGACCGAGAGTAGCGTGCACATATCCGATGCGGCTTCGTCGTATCCGGAAAACGCAAGCTCGTACGCCGCAGCAGACACGCACGAGACGTACTCTTGCTGCGACCGGGTCGCGCTTCGGCACGCTCTTCCCGTGAAATCGGGCGACGGCTTCGCGTCGAACACAGTCATTTTTCCTATCCCCTCTATGCACGTACTCAGTTCTTCCGCGCGATACCGGCGACATTCCAATCCCTGTGCGGGATACGAGACGTGATTCGCCGCCCACCATGTCGGGAGCCAGAAAATGCACCACAACCTCTCGCGGCTCGACAAATTCGAGAGGCTGTCGCAAACGGCGTGCCTGCCCCCGCTCTCGATCGGTAGTGCTTCTGTCTCCGGTTGAAGCATCGTGCGCAGAACGTACTCCATAAAAACGCCGCTCGAGCAGAATGCCTTCGGATCGTTCAGCGTCCTGCAAGCCTGAAGCGCATCGTTGAGAGATTCTTCGTCATACCCAAAGAAATTCAGAAGACCATGCCCGATACTGTGGAAACACGCCGACACGTCGGGAAGGGCGCGCGCGCATACAGCGGCGAGATCCGATGCTACCGCCACTCCATGCTCCGCAATCGCCTCGCCGATCAACTGATGAAAACAGCCGTAGAAAAAGCGTTTATCGCATACGACGGCGCCATCCACGCCTTCGCGCGCGTACAGCGCTTCGCCAAAGCGATGCGCTCGCCTATGCTGCACGATGAGAGGCATGCCCGCGATGGAAACAGCGAGTTCTCCGTATGCCCGCTCGGCACCCACGAGCGCGATGCGTACTTTCCAATACGCCGCGCTCGTGCCTGGATTCTGTGTCGTATAGGCAAATATCCCAAGCCAAACGACCAAAAAGAAAGCGAGCGCCGCCCCCACATACCGCAAAAAATACGGAGTCCGCTTCATTGTCTTACAACCGCCTCAAACCGGGCGGGGCGGTATGGTACGATTGTATCGTGATGCGGCGACCCGGCATAGGTCAATTCGCGCGCGGCGTTGTGCTGCTTTTTGTCGGTGCATGGGCATTCTTCATTCCTTCGAAGACCCCGCCCGCAGCGACCTTCACGGAAGATCCGCCTACTCAGCCGGGAGCACCAGAAAACGCGTGTCGAGCAGTCGCCGACACAGACAAAGACGCGCAATCTGAGAAACCGGTACTCTTCATCGGCTGCGGCGGCGGCTTCTAGCATCCAAAACAACGTCTCGTATACTAGGGCGATGCGCATGTATATTTCTCCCCGCGCGCCGAAAGAAGTCCTCGACTATGCACAGGCGGAGGCGAACGACTCAGGGCGCCATGCCAACCACGCGGAAGGATCCTGCTTCCCGCTTTCGTGGAATCTGCCGCCAGGTGCGGACCTCGGAGAATACGAGTGGGTCTTGAACGGATTCGACACGAAAGATCTGCCGTCCATCAATCTCGTCCCCGTACGCCGGGACGAGCCGTGGGAGACGATCGACGCGCACCTCAATAGATTCGGAGCAGAGTACCTGCTCGGCATCATGCCGACGCTCTGGCAACTCGAAGTTCGTTTCCACGCCGCCCTCAGGCGGAGCGGCATTCCGGTCATGATGGTGCCGCCGATCAATCTGGCAAGCGTGCCGAGCCTGTTTGCACAATTTCCGATACACACTGTCCTGACGCCACTTCGATACCTGCCGGAATTGCGAACGCTCTTACCGAGTCGCGATCCCCACTACATGACGATCCTCGGTCCAAGCGACGCACCCATCGAATGCTCGCCGGGCGGGAAAGTATCGCAGGAAGTGCATCTCGTTCCCGGCATGGTCGCCCTGTTCCAATGCGAGACGCTCGCCGCACGTCCAACCACCGGATTTCATCCATCCGACAGATTCATATGGGAGTGGGAAAACGATCGTCTGTATGTGACCGATCCCGCCGCCCGATTCACCCGGCTCATGCTGCCAAGACACTACACCATGCGAGAAGAGACGTGCGACTGCGGTCGCACGCTCACCCTCACCGAAGCCGTATGAACAAATTCGATCGGGCACGGGGAGTATTCAAGTCCTGTATGGAGAATGAGTATTCATCGTTTTATAGAAATCTGTACGCGGGGCGCCTTGCAGCCGGATACAGCCTGGACACGGAACGCGAGTGGCAGCGTATCCCCTTGCTCTCGAAGGCAGACATCATCGCCGTCCCGTGCCTCAAGCGGATCTTCGTGCCATACCAAAGAATCGACGAGGTATGGAGCACGTCGGGCACGACAGCATCAGGCATATGTACCGTGCCAAGAATCGAGCTGAGACACATTCCACTGGAGTCAAACGCCGTTGGCCGCACGTACCTTTGTTTCCACTTGAGCGCCAACCGTCAGCGCATGTATCTCCCCGATCCGTCCGTGAAGATCATGGTGGCGGATCGCGGCAATCTCGAAGCGACCGCCGCTCTCGCGGCGCGCTTCGGGATCGACGCAATTGCCGCTCCGGCCTCCGCGGCGATCGCGATCGCGCCGCACCTCAGGGCGCGTATGGACCTCGCGAATATCAGAAAGATCCAGCTCATCCACGAACGGTGCACGCTTTTGCAGCTGCGCGCGCTCGAAGGCTTGTACCCGCAGGCGAGAATCGTGTCGTACTACGCCGTCACGGAGGGCGGCGGTATGATCGCCATATCGCCGGAAAATCCGCCGACCGAGCACCCCCTCGCGGTCAACCCGCTGCCCGACGCGTACGTCGAAATCATCGACGGCGATGGGACTGTCCTCGGAAGCGACGGGGACGTCGGCGAACTCGTCGTCACGACGCTCGACGAGAAAGTACTCCCGCTCATACGCTATACAACAGGCGACAGGGCGCGCATCGTCGTGCGCGACCAACCTCTTTTTGAAGTGATAGGACGCGTAGCCGAAGAGAGGGTCAAGATCGGCGGCGGCGAGGTCGTGCTTTCGGAGGTCGAGCGGGTCCTGTCGGAACTCAAACATCCCGAGATCATGGATTTCGAAGCCGTCGTCACGGAAGAGGACGCGGCGGGGATCCCCACCCCCAAACTGACGATAACGCTCCTCTGCAGTGAGGATGCGGACGCATCGCGCGCGAGTGAGATCGCCTCACATATCGCCGAAGGATTGCGCGTCACGGCGGATAAAACCTACGCCGACGGCGAACGGAAAGGTGTCTTTGCGCCGCTTCAGTGCATCATCGAGAGGTACGGCGGCGACACCGGCAGAAAACGGCGCTTCCTCACCGACGCAAGAGGCACTTGACCCGCGTTTCGCGTTCTCGTATTCTCGCGTGGGAGGCGGATCATACCGATCCGCCACGATAAGGAGAAAACACATGAAAATGGTCTCCGCTGCCGTTGCGCTCGCCGCAATGGTCGCGCTCGCGCCCGAAGCGCGTGCGGAATGGAAACCGACCAAGACGATCACCATCGTGTCGCCGTTTACCGGCGTGGGTCCGGCGGTCATCGTCGGTCAGACGCTGGCGAAACACCTCGGCGACAGGCTCGGCGTGAACGTGATCATGGAGCCTCGTCAGAGCGCCGATGGCGTTCTCGGGACGCGCGCAATGATCAACGAGGCGCCGGATGGCTATACGTTCGTCCTCGCGACGAACACCAGCACCGCCGGTCGGCAGTTCTGGAAAAACCCTGACGCGACATACGACCTGAAGAAGCTCGACATGATCCTCCTCGCCGGCGAAGCATTTCCCGTCCTCGTTGTCTCGGCGAATTCTTCTCACCGCACCGTGAAGGATCTCGTCGAAGCGGCGAAAGCGCGTCCGAAGGAAAAGCCGCTGCAGTGCGGTTTCGGCACGCTCACCAACAGGATCGTGCTGCTCGCCTTCGCCAAGGCGGCGGGCATCGCGATTCAGGACGTGCAATACCGCGGCGAATCCGAGCAACTCATCGGCGGCATCGAAACCCGCGGCGAGATCGAGTGTGCCGTCCTGACCGGCACCAACGGCATCGAGCGCATCGCGGCGGGAACGCTGCGCGGCCTCGCGGTCCTTGGCGGCGAGAGGACGTCGTTCGCTCCCAGCCTTCCGACTCTCGCCGAATCCGGCGTGAAGGGTATCGAGACCCGGATCTTCATTGGGCTCGCCGCTCCGGCGGGGACCCCGAAGGAGGTCGGCGAGCGCATCAGGAAGGAAGTGCGCGCCATTCTCGAAGACCCCAAGGTGCGGGAAATCTTCCGCGCCAATTCGCTCATCCCTCGGTTTGGCGATGGAAAAGAACTCCAGCGCCGCATCGAGGACGAGAGCGTCATGTGGGCGGCGGTCATCAAGCTGTACAATCTCCCGCAGCGCGACTGATCCTGCTCGTTCCAGAACTGCCCCCGCGCCATGCGCGGGGGTTTTCTTTTGCACCGCACGGCGCGCTCATGTAGTATTCGCCCAGAACCCCGCAATAGTGCGGAAGAAGGAGGTATTCAACGATGACACGAAAGCGTTTTGTGGCGCTGGTCGCCGCGATCCTCTTCGCCGCGCATGCACAGAGCGCATGCGCGGATACGGTCAGACTGCTCGTCGGCTACCCCGCCGGTTCAAGCGCGGATATCGTGGCGCGCATCCTTGCGGACGCGCTCAAAAACGATTTTCCGGCGACTTCGTTCGTCGTCGAGAACAAGCCCGGCGCGGACGGAGCGATCGCCGCGCGGGAAGCACTGAACTCGACTCCGGACGGGACGATGTTCTTGCTTCTCAACAACGGCGCGCTCGGCAGCGTCTTCGAGACGCTTTCCTACGACCCGCTCGCGTTCTCGCCTGTCGCCTACCTCGGCGACTTCGAGCCGCCGTGGATCGTCGTGCGTGATTCTTCGCCGTGGAAGTCCGTGGACGATCTGTTCGCGCACGCGAAGAAACATCCAGAGGCGCTGAACTTCGCGAGCGGCAACAACATCGGCGATCGGTGTTTTGCCCGCCTCGTCGGTCGGGGGCTCGACATCGTGCGCGTGAAGTACCCGGGCGAGCCACGCGCATTCCCGGATCTTCTCGCGGGGCGCGTCGACGCGATGTGTTCGATCAGGACGGCATCGCTTCCGCACGTGAAATCCGGCACGCTTCGGGTGCTGCTTTCGCACTCCGCCGCAAGCGCGCTTGCGATGCCGAGACCACTCTTCGGTCTCGCTGGTCCGCCCGGACTCTCGCCTGCGGTTGCGTCACGTATGGCACATGCCGTGCAGCGCATTCTTCGCAACGAGGAAATCGCAAAGAAACTCCGACCACTCGGATTCGAGCCGCGTCCGGGAAACCAGACGCAACTCGAATCGATCATGCGGCAGGAGGTCGTCGACATAGCGGAAGAAAGGCGCGCGCTTGATGCGCGTGCAAAAACCGCGAAATGACGGCGGCACAGTATTTCCGGCGGCGCGCCATGCGCCGCCGGTTTTCTTTTCCGGCGCACATGGTCCGGAGTGTTAGTATGAAAACTCACCTATGAAGTCTTTCGAGGAGCTGCGCGACCTTGTCGCGTCCGTCACGAAAGCTGGCGGTCCCGCGCTCTACCGGGACCTCTACGGCATGGAAGCGGGTGCGCCGCCGCTCGTTCTCGATTCGCCGGCGGCATGGAGCGTGCTGCCACTCCTCGAGAAATCGGACTTGCAGAAAATCCTTCCCGCTGATCGCGCGTTCGTCTCGTGGCGCGACGTCGATGCGATCTACGCCACCTCCGGCACGTCGGGAAAACCGCCGCTCTTCATCCCGAGAACCAAGCTCGACCTCTTTGGATACCGCGCCGCGTGGCATGCTCATTCACGCGCGTTTCTCTCCTCGGTCGGACCGCCGCACCGCCAGGAATACTATTTCGCTTCACGCGGACAGGCACCGCGCGTGGTCGGGCTCGATCAAAGAAATGTGCGCGCCTCGATCCGCCTCGCAAAAGCGGCGGGCGTCGACGGCATGTATTTGTTCGCTTTCCTTGTGCCGGGAGTGGCAGAGTGCATGCGCGAATTTCAAATGACCGACGGCATTCGATTTATAGAAATCACCGGCGAGACCTGCTCAGACGCGCTCTACACATACACACGCGCGGCATTCCCGAACGCGACGATCGTCGGGAGCCTGGGAGCGAATGAGGTCGAGGACTCGCCGCACGGGATTCCCTGCACTGCCGCCTTATGCGGCGCGGACGCCCGCCGCTTTCACATAAAAGACGATTGCCACGTTGAGATCATCGACGCGGAAAACGGCGCGCCGGTCGCGGCGCGCGCCGGCGCCGAAGGAGAGATGGTCCTCACCGTGGGCGGCGGGGCGCCGTACGCTTCGCCCCTCATACGCTACCGGACGAAAGACATCGCGCGAATAGAAGAAGAGTCGTGCCCGCTCCACGGCGCGTGGACATTCTCAATCGCCGGCCGCATCGATGCGGATTTCTTGAAACTCCCCCACTGGCAGCTGCGCGCGGACGAAATAGAACGCGTACTGCGTTCGCTCTCGCCCGAAGTCACCGACGAATTCGAAGCGATCCGCAGCGAGGTTCCGTCTGCCGCTGGTCCGCACGTGCAGGTGATTCTCCGCGTGCGCGCATTTCCCGGGGCGGACCTTGACCGCCTCGCCGAGCGCATCGCGGAGCAGCTCCGCACCGGACCGTCGACGACGTACGCGGACAACGTGCGCCGCGGCAGATGCGCGCCGCTCGTCTGCGAGCCGCTCCCGGACACGGCAACGCCGGCAGGAAAACGGCGGAAAATGACCAGTGCATAGGCACCTGCACTCCGTACGGTATACTGACTCCATGCGCACTACCTTCAAATCCGCGATTCTGTACCTCCTGATCGGACTCGCCGCTTCCGTCGCACTGATCGTATGTGGACGCGCGATGGGTATGCCATTTCCCCAACAAAAGTACGCTCTTCGCGACAACAGATGCACTCCGAGCAACGAAGAGGGCGGTCAGATCTATTTTGTCAGCTGCGGCGGCATCGACTAGACGCGAGAGGCAATGACTGCGAACCGGATGTTGTGCGCCAGAGGTTTGGCAATCACGAGTATCTTCCTTGTCGCCCTGTGCGGCATTCTTGCTCGTCTTTCACAAAATCCGCAGACGTACTTCTCTGAATCGCTTGGAAATGCGCGCGTGAGCGAGCGCGTAATGATCGACGACACTCAGTATGTCGTGGAAGGCGGTACTATAATCGCAGATCGAAGAGACTCAATGATCGACGACCTGCGCATCTTGCGCATCGCGTATGCGAAAATGCTTGCGAAGCACTCGCCTCTTATTGCGCTTGCCGGGACAGACCCTGACGATCTCGAACATGCGATAGAGGAGTTGCGTTCAGCGCGAGAGCGCCTTTCTGATATCCAGACCAGCGCGCTCCACCGGACGCTCGTGCGCGAGGATCTGTACCCCGTTGCCTTTCTCGAATCCCTGGCGCGTCTTGAGCGTGCGCGGCTCTCCTTCGTCGAAAGCGGGAACGAAGCCGACCTTGCGCGCTATCAAACTTTTTTGCGAGAAGCCGCAGACGCGTATTTGGGCGATATCGCCCGCTTTCGTCTCGCGTTCTCGGTCGCGGTGCCGCGCGACGTCCCCGAATTCGCTGGTACCGACGTTGTGGTGAGTCGCGATGCGGTACTTCGTCAACTATCGAGGCTCGAGAGCGGCATGAGATCCACCCGTCTCCTCGTCGCGAAGCGGGAACGGTGTGTCGCTGGCATTACCTCATTCTGTTCAAACACTGAGATCGCGCCGATACAGGTCTCTAGAAGTACCGCACCGAGCGATGCGCCAGTATCTGCGATACGAGACGTGCGCGCACTTTTCGCCGCAACGGCTCACGCGCCCTCGATCGCCGAAGGTCCTATCTACAGACTGTCGGACCCCGCGTGCAGCATCGCGCCCGGCGTTACGCCCGCTCTCGTCCCTTTTATGTACCACTCCCCGGTTGATCGGTCGCCGTACGAGCGCATATTCGACGTACGAGATGCGCGCTTTACGCCGAGTGAGCCGTATGCAGATCTCCCTTTCTACGCGTACTTCAAAGACCGCGACATCGCCTACGTCCACAACCCGTCATTTACGTTCTATAAATGCATGAGGCTCGGACACGACTACGGGACCGCGTTCGCCATGCAGCGTGTGCGCGGCTCGGCAGAGAAAACACCGCTCAGCATGCACGCCACAGCTTCACTTGCCGACAAAGTCCGCGTTCTCGAGAATAATCTTCTAAGTGCCGCCGTCGAAGAATCCGATGTCCGTGAGTATGTGCGGATCGCGCAAAATATATCCGCCGAGAACCTCTTGCCTCACGAAGAATCCGCAGCATACGCCGAGGTCGCGCTCATGCTCAACAACAGAAGCGCCGAGTTCGATAAAGCGGTCCAGCTCGTCGCACGCACGGAGGATATCAATGCGCGCCTTTTTGAACGAGGCGTGCCGGTCGACCTTGGCGCTCCGTATTTGTTCCTCATACGAAGCGGGGTTTTCCTGCTGTTTCTCGGCGACAATCCGTCGGCCGTGGGCGCGCAAAGTATCGCCATGAGACCTTCTTCTACCGTGCCGTCGACCCCGTTCGAGTTCTTCTCGCAAACGAGCGATCCGGCTCGGCGCGCACAGATGTCGCACGATCTCGCGTTTGACCTCTCCCTTCACGCATCCGGAGGGCAACCGGCGGCAGAACACTGATTGCCGCTCGCGCGTTCGGTGATACGATGCTCCGATGCATCCGCACACCGCTTTTTCTCCGGAGCTGATCGATCGGATACGGCGCGTCTACGCACAATACGGTATTTCCGACCTGGAGAACGTGGGGAAGCCGATGTCCATGGACGCACTCGTGAGCCTGCTCGGAGAGGCACAGGCGCACATTCCGGAAATGCAGAACCGCGTCGTGCCCTCATCGTTCGACCCCGACGACGAAAATCTTATTGCCTTCCCGCTCCCGCTCTCTTACACATGGTCTTCGTGCGAACGGGCGCTTGTGCGGAGTAGACCGCGCGGAGTAATGATGCGCGCGCCGCTTTTTTGGCAGCTTGAAGCGCCGCTTCATGCCGCATGCCGCGCTGCGGGCGCGCCGATCTTCGTCAACGACCAAGCCAACATGCCGGTCGGCGGAGCGGCTATACAGCTCGCGGACACGGACGCCGTCGTGACGAGCGCGAACGACGCAGTGGCGTTCGCGGCGTACCTCTCAGAAAAGAAGATGCCTCATCCAAGACTGTGGATTCTGATCTCCTCGCTTGAAGAATACCTCCGAAAGACCGACCACTCGCGCGAAGGGATCAGGGGGACGGTCGTCGAAGAAGTCCATCTGTTCCCCGGTCTTGTACTTTTGGAGCAGTGCGAGCATCTCGCCGACGCGCGGGGCGGATTCCACGCATCGGGCACATTCCACTGGGAAATCGGATCGGAAGAATGCCTCATTACGTCGCTTCAAGAAGACGCCCCGATCCCCTTCGCCCGGCTCACACTCCCTCTTGCGCTGCGCAAGCGCGGCACCTGCGGGTGCGGCAATCCTGTTTTCGAACGCGCGTAGCGCGGCTACCTCGACGATCTGATCGCGTTCAAGATATCAAATCCGTGTTCTTTGCCGTACTCATCGTAGATGTGGTTCGCAAGAGATTTGAGCGCATCGGCATCCGAAGCGGAGATCGGCTGGATATCCGTGCCCGACGCGGCAAGCTAGGCGCGGTGAGAAAGCCCGTACGCGATGGAATCTTCCCGTTCTGCTTTTGCAGCCCTCGCGATCGCCTCATCCAGCGCGACCCGCTCGCGAGCGCGGAGGGAGTCGTAAAAAGCATCCCCTGCCACGATGATCGTTGTGAAAAGACTGTGATTCGTCTCGTATATGTATTTCGGCTTCTGACCCGCTTCGACAGGGATCCGGGTATACGGCAATTCCATGCCGTCGTACGAATCGAGCCGCGCGCCGATCGCAACCGCCCCCTCCGTCCCGTCCACCGCTTCCGGTACCGCGCCAAACGACCGCAATACTTTCTGGGACATCTGGCCGTTTATGGTCGCGACCCGCTTCCCCTGCAGGTCCATAGCGCTCTTCAACGAAGTCGTATCCGACTCCACCACCATAAAGCCGCCGCTAAAGGTGAACGCGAGTCCGCGGACACTCGATGCGTTCGAGACGCCGTCGAGAAGCGTTTTGCCAATATCCCCGTCAAACACTTTTTCGGCTGACTCGTAGTCCGCAAAAAGGAACGGCAGATTGATGACGGCGATTTTTGGATCGCTTTTGGCGAGCGCGCCCACGCTCACGCTCGCAAGCTGAGCGCGGTCTGAGTCCAGCTCCCCGAACACGACATCCTTGCTCAAGATGCCAGCGGTCGTGCCACTTACGTCCTTTGGTCCGAGAACCGTGAGACGCATGGGGCGGCCGGAGCGCTTTTGGAATTCCTCCGCAAAGATAACGGACGCCCGGTCGAAGAGGGACACGGGCTCATGCGCGATCACCCACGTCACCTGAAGCGGCTCCTTCGGCTGTCCGGGAACAAGGGAGATCGCCCAGCCTGCCGCGGCGAGAGCCGCGAGCGCGAGGAGCGCGATCACATACCGGCGATACGATGAGGAAGTCGATGTATCCATACTACTGCTGCGTCATGAATGAGCGCACAAGGTCGGATCCGAGGCGATCGGTGAAAGAATCATACACCGCTTGAACCGCTTCTTGCAGCGATCCCGCCGAAGGAGCAGTGATGACGCTGCCGCGACGCCCGAGATCCGCCTTGACCGAAGCCGCGAATGCGATCGAATCCTCGCGCTCAATCGCGGCTGCCAATCGTGCCGCCTTCTCGAGAGCCGCTCGCTCGGAATCGGCGAGTGACTGGTAGAACGACTCGCTCGCCACGATCGCCGTGAGGAACATGCTGTGGTTGGTCTCGTTTATATATGTCGTGTACGGGCTGTCCGCACCGACCACTTCCGCAAGCCGGCTATACGTCGTCTCGATCCCGTCGATCGACGACGCCTCGAGTGGCTGCCCGCCTTCTTCCAGATTCATCGAAACAGGAGTCGCGCCGAACGCGCGGATCGTTGCCTCCGCAACGGGTCCGCCGGAAGTCGCGATACGGAGACCTTTCATGTCGGAAATGTCAGAAATAGCCGCGCTTTTGGATACAATGATGCGATACCCGCCGCTCATGGTGAAGGCAAGACCGCGAAGCGCGGGGACGCGTTCGCGGATCGTCGAGAGCAGCGCCCGACCGGGCTCTCCGTCGAGCGCGCGATTCAGCGACGCGTAATCGGAGAAAAGGAATGGGAGCGACAACGCCCACATGCTTTCATCTTCCTTTCCGAGCGCGACCGTGTACGCAGAGGCAAGATCCGCCGATCCTGTCGCGAGCTCCTGCATAACCCTCTCGTGCGGCACGTCGCCGGCGCTGTAGCCGAGATCCTCGGGAGTCATAATGACGAGCGTCATCGTGCCATTGCTTGCTTTGCTCAGCTCCTCGCCAAACGCCGCTGCAGCCCGGTCGAATACTTCCGTCGGCTTGTGCGCGATCAGCCACCTCACCTCCCTCTTGTTATTCGGCTCGGCGCCGGTGAAAAAAGAGAGCGCCAGGAAAACAAGCACAACGATGCTTGCCGCCGCGACTGCCCAAAACCACACACTGCGCATATGCATCAAAAATACCATGGCGATCTCTATAGAGGAAATGCGATATTCCCCATGCCCGACCATGCTACGATTCGGCGATGCGATTTGATGACCTCTCATCAATACTCTCCCATGCGACATCCGGCGCGCATAGTGCGACGTACCGCGCCTTGTACGGCATGACGCCCGACGAGCCGCCGAGAAGAATCCGCAGTATCGGCGAGTGGAGAGCGCTCCCGCCGCTCACGAAAGACGCTCTCCTCTCATCTCCGATGCGTGATCGCCTCTACGCGCCGCTTTCCGAGATCGATCACATACGCGCCTCCTCCGGCACGAGCGGCAAAGGAGTCCTCTTCTCTCCCCGCACGCACGTGCGCGGCATGGAATATCGCCTAGGATTCCACGATTTCAAACGCCCGTTCATCGCCTTCACGGTGCCCCTCATGCCGCACTGGCACGAAAGTTTCCAAAAAGAGCACGGCCTCGATCCGCGCGTCATCGCCTACGACCCGAAACATCCGAAAGCGATCGCGCGCCTCGCCCGCGCGACAGGCGCGGACGGAATGTCTGTATTCGTCTTTCACATAACCGCGATCGGAGAAGAAATGAAAAGACTCGGCGTGGAACAGCAGATGAAATTCATTGAAATTACCGGGGAGACGTGTTCGCGGTCTCAGTTCGAGTACCTGCGGCGCACATTTCCGAGCGCGACGATCGTCCAATCCTATAATTCGAGCGAAGTGGAAGACGCGCACATCGGCATGCCATGCAAGCCCATGGACGGCACCGAGCCGCGTGCGGTGTACCATCCGAAAAAGACACACTTCCTCGAACTCATCGACCCGGAAACAGGCGAGCCCATAGAGCCGCGCGCGGGAGCGGAGGGCGATCTCCTGATTACCGCATACCCGGGTCAGCCCTGCGCGTTTCCTCTCATCCGCTTCCGCATCGGCGATACGGTCCGCGTGGTAGACGACGCCTGCCCGCACGGCGCATGGTCGTTTACCGTGCTTGGTCGCACTGATCTCGATTTCAAAAAACTGCCGGGAGGCATGCTGCGCGCAGAAGCGGTCGCGCGTGCGCTGGCACGCTTCCCGGGGCGCGTTTCCGACAGGTTCGAACTGCACTGCCACGACCGCCTCACGCCCGCCGGCGCGAAGATGGAACCGGTGCTGCACGTGGAGTGCGGCGCCGAGGAGGATCTGGAGCGCCTCGCTCTTGATGTGGCGGCAGAAATCCTCGTTGCGCCGTCGTTCTCATACGCCCAGGGCGTCGCCGAAGGCAGGTACCTTCCCCTTGTGTGCAGGCGCATCGAACAGCCGCTCACCGGCAAAACCCGCCGGATCACCGTCCACACCGCCGATTAGTGGTATACTTTTCGTATATGCAGCGCCTGCTGGCGGTGTTTGGATTGGGATCTGTCGGGGCTCTGCTCGGATTCGTCGGTGCGCACGCCTACATTCCCCCAGCATCGTCCGATCATCTTGCGATGGCAATGTACCAGGCAGCCAATCCTGAGCAGACTGCCCAGGCCTGCGTGCCCGTGGGCGACACGGAAGACATCTTCTATATCAGCTGCGGGGGCATCTATTGATATTGGGCTGTGTATAGAAAGCACGAAGACCATACTGCCGGAGAAAGCCGAAGAACCGCGCTGTATGCCCGCCTTGCCTTGGCGACAGGTGTTTTGTTCGCTGTACTCATACTTCTCTCCATAGTTGAACGCACCGAATCTCGCCAAGCACGATTTTTCTCGGAATCCCTCCGATCTGCCGCCGTCGACGAAGACGTGTCTATCGGAGGGCGAGTCTTCCGCGTACGCGACGGCGCAGTCTACGAAAACGAGCGAGAAATCGCAGGCACTCTTTCGCGAAAAGCGCTCCGGCTTGCCTACGCGAAAACGCTCGCGCGACGTGCGCCGCTTCTCTCGCTTTCCGGAACCGATCCGGACAGGCTTGATGCGTCTCTCGACGACTTGGAAGCCGTCCAGGGCAAACTTGCCTCGACGCAGAAATCCCCCGACGCGGCGGCCGCCGTATCGAGCAGCCTGTATCCGATGCGTTTTCTGCGCGCAATGTCGTACACGGAGCGGATGCGGCTTCGCTTTCTGGAGACCGGAAGCGAGGAGGGCGCGCGCGCATACGAGCAGGCGCAACAAGAAACGATAGCGGCGTATTTTGAAGACGCGCGAGAGTTCGAGAGAGCCGTCGCGCGCACCGTCCCTTCGAGTCCGCGCCGGTACTACATCCAGGGATATCTCATCAGCAAGGACGCGATCGCGGATGCAATCCGCGTCATGCGCCAACAGGCGGATGCGACGCGTCGCGCGCTCTCCGACCGGTCGCTCTGTGTTTTCGGCGTCATGCGCCTCTGCGATACCGCAGACATCCTGCTGCACGAAATCCCGACTTCGCAGATGACGAGTGTACCGGACGAGGATCTGCGGAGGGCGCGCGGCGAGATCGCGCAGATCTACGCCGAGGCGACGGAGACGCCGTCGCTCGCAAACCAAGCGATTATCGCCCTCTCCTCATCGCGATGCGCGCGTGATATTCACTCCGCCCCACTGTTCATGGTCAAGCCGCCCGACGAGCGCGTCATATTCGCCTCCGACATCAGATTCATGCGGAGCGACGCGCATTCGGACGTCCCGTTTTACGAATACATGCGCGGATTCGGCGTCTCGTACGTGGTGGCGACGCCCCTCGTCCACTATGAGTGCGCCGATCTCGGGCACGATTTCGGAGCCGTATACGCGCTCGACACAATCGCGACGATCGCCGCGAAATCCCCTCTCAGCAAAGAGCCGGGAGCGTCCGATGCAAAAGCGGTCTGGTCAATCGAACGGCGGCTGAAGAGCGGCGTCGTGCGGGAAACGGACGCGCGCGAGTACGCCGAGGCGGCGCGGCGCGCGGCACTAGCGAATGG
>CAIOKC010000014.1 GCA_903858755.1 uncultured bacterium
CGCCGCCGAACGCGCACGCGTACTTATAATGTCCTATAGGTTGTTATAAGTACGGCGGGTCATGCGGGGATATCTTTCGGAAAATCCCCACATGTTGTTTGCGCATCTCTTTTTGCATGTACAATGAGTCCAATTGTTCCTTTATGGCAAACAGGCATCTCGCGCGGTCGGTCGTTCTCCAGGTCCTCTTCGAAAGGGATGCGTCGGGAGGCGTGCTTACCGTTGATGAGGCGCTCTCGCGCCTTGCGGACTACGCAAAAGAATTCGGCGCTCGCGAGAGCGACCTGCCATTTATGCAAAATCTCCTGAAGGTCGCGGCGGCGAAGCAGAAAGAGATAGATGAAGTGATCGTGCGCGCCGCCCCAGAGTGGCCGCTCGAAAAGATCGCAGCGATCGATCGCAATATCTTGCGACTCGGTCTGAGCGAGCTTCTCTTCGCCGATCGCGCGCAGGTGCCGGCGAAGGTGGCGATCAACGAAGCGATCGAGCTTGCGAAGACCTTCGGCTCTGCGTCTTCCGGCAGGTTTGTGAACGGCGTGCTCGGGGCGGTGTATATCGAGCTTGGAGAGCCGGGAAAGACAGATGGCGCAGCCCGCAAAAAAGATGCACCAAAAGGCGGGGGCAACATGCCGGTCGAAGAGTTGATCGGAGGGGTGGTGTACGCGCGCGACGGCGGGGAGATCTACCTCGCGCTCGTGCACGACATCTTCGGGCACTGGACGCTCTGCAAAGGTAAGCTCCAAGAAGGCGAATCGCATGAAGATGGTATGAAGCGCAAAGCTAAAGAGGAGGTTGGGCTTGAGTGCAGCGTGGAGGAGCAGCTCGGGGAGAACGAATACGTCGCCAACGACAGCAAGGCATCGGGAGGCAAAAAGAAGCGCCACGCGACGTACTTTCTCGCGCGCGCGGAATTCAAGGATCTCTCGCTCAAAAAAGAAGGCGGGCTCGACGATGCGCAGTGGTTTCCGCTCGCATCCGTCGGCGATCTGAATTTTTATGACGATATTCTGCCGGTCGTCACGCGCGCGATAAATCTTCTTGCCCAGAAGGATAGAAAATAACCCATGACTGCTTTCTCTGGATTCGAGACAAAGATCGGGTACTCCTTCAAAGACAAAAAGCTCATCCAGCAGGCGTTTACTCACCGCTCGTATCTCAACGAGAATCGCGAAGTGGGGCGCGAGCACAACGAGCGCCTCGAATTTCTCGGGGATGCGGTCTTGGAACTCGTCGTCACCGAATTCCTTTTTGCCAAGTATCCGGAGAAGCCGGAGGGCGAACTCACCGCGTACCGCGCGGCGCTTGTAAATACCGTTTCCATATCCAGTGCGGCGACTTCGCTTGGCATGAACGAGTTTCTCCAGCTTTCTCGCGGGGAGTCGCGCGATGTGGGGCGAGCGCGGCAGATCATTCTTGCCAATGCATTCGAGGCGGTCATTGGAGCGATCTACCTTGATGCCGGCTACGACGCCGCAAAAGATTTTATCGCCGCGCAACTTTTCCATAAGACGGAGGAGGTGGTCGCGAAGCGCCTGTGGCAGGATGCAAAGAGTCGCTTGCAGGAGATCGCGCAAGAAAAAGCAGGTATCACACCTTCATATCAGGTCGTGAGCCAGTCTGGCCCTGATCACGACAAGCTCTTCGTCGTCGGTGCGTTCATTGGCTCGGAAAAAGTCGCGCTCGGAGAGGGGAGGAGCAAGCAAGAGGCGGAGCAAGCGGCGGCAGAGAAAGCGCTCGCAGCGAAAGGCTGGTAGCGCTGCATCAGCAAGGTCAGACCTTGCTGCTAGAGGCAGAGAAAGGCGGTAGCGTTGAACCAGCAAGGTCAGACCTTGCTACCTTTGCTGCCGAGGCGGGCTTCTCTGGAAGAATATCAGCACCAATCCGCAGATTCGATGAACCAGCGGGTTGTTTGATACAATGAGCCCCAATGTTTCTTAGTCTCAAATCAATCGAGCTCTCGGGCTTTAAGTCATTCGGCAAAAAGACCGAGCTCGTCTTCGGCTCTGCCATCGCGGGCATTGTCGGACCCAATGGCTCGGGCAAATCCAACGTCGCCGAAGGGTTTCGATTCGTACTCGGCGAGCAGTCGATGAAGTCGATGCGTTCGAAAAA
This sequence comes from uncultured bacterium, assembly GCA_903858755.1. Classification (GTDB taxonomy): domain Bacteria; phylum Patescibacteriota; class Minisyncoccia; order Phycocordibacterales; family UBA2100; genus UBA10103. The sequence continues at coordinate 2,113 of CAIOKC010000014.1, forward strand.
GGGCGAGGACCTCATCTGGGGCGGGAGCCCCGGGCTTCCGCGCATGAACCGCGCGGGCGTGAAAGTGATCTTCGACAATTCAAATCGATTGCTCGATATTGATTTCAAAGAAGTCGTCGTCGAGCGGGTGGTGCACCGCGACGGGCAAAACGAATACCTCCTCAATGGTTCGCAGGTGCGGCTTAAAGATGTCATCCGTCTGCTTGCGGGTGCGAATATCGGCGGCTCTGGCTACCAGATCATATCGCAAGGAGAGGCAGACAGAATCCTCAACGCCTCGCCGCGCGAAAGGCGCGAGATGGTGGAAGACGCGCTCGGTCTCAAGCTCTATCAGCACAAAAAAGCAGAAAGCGAGCGCAAGCTCGAGGAGACGGGCGTCAATATCGACAAGACGAAGTCGCTCCGCCGCGAGATCGCCCCGCACCTCAATTTTTTGCGCAGTCAGGTGGAGAAGATAGAAAAGGCGCGCGAAATGAAAGAAGAGCTCGCGGCTCGGCTCAGCGAATACCTCGCGCGCGAACACGCGTGGATTACGCAGGAAGATGCTCGCTTGCAGGAAGAGGCGCGCGCGGAAGAGAGCGAACTCAAGCAGCTCACTTCGCGTGTGCAAGAAGCGCGGGGAAAAAAGGGAGACAGTGCAAGCGAAGCGATCGTCGCTTTGCAGGAGAAGCTCATCGAGCGGGAGCAGAAACTCCTTGAGGCGCGTCGAGAAAGCGAAGCGCTTGCTCGCGAGCTAGGGCGCGCAGAAGGTGCCCTTCAGTCGACCAACGTGACGGTGGAGCAGATCGTCTCGGTGCCGCATGTCCGGAGCTTTGCGCGCGAACTCTCCGACATAATCGCGGATGCGGAAAAAGAGGGGGACTTGCATACGCTCAGGAGCCGTCTTGCGCAGGTACGCGAGCGGATCAAATCTTTCATCGAAGGTCTCACCGGCATGGCGCCGGAGACGAATCACGAAGTCGAGGAGCAGGTGAAGAAACTCGCCGCCTCGCTCGAGCGCGTGCAGAAAGAAGAGGCGTCGCTCGCGGGAGAGCTTGAGACGCTGCGTGCCAAGATTGCGGAGACGCGCGAGGCAGGATTCACTGCCGAGCGCGATCTGGTGGAGCTCGAATCCGCGGTGCGCGAAGCGCAAGGCAAGCTCTCCTCCGTCTCTACCGCGCGTGCGCATATCTCGAGTCTTCGCCAGCATTTTGAGGAGGAAGTGCGCGAAGGCATCGCGCTCATCGGCGCGGAGATCCATGGATGGGAGAAGGCGCATATACCTGATGGCGCGCTTACTGAAGAAGATAGAAAGACGCAGGAAAAGCGACGTCGCGACATCGAGCGCCTCAAGATAAAGATAGAAGAATCGGGGCTTGGAAATGGCGAGCAGATAGTGCGCGAATTCAAGCAGACTAAAGAGCGCGATGAATTCCTTACGCGCGAACTTGCCGACCTCGAGAAGTCCGCAGAATCCCTGCGAGATATCATCGCAGAGCTGGAGAGGACCATCGATGAGCGATTCAAGGAAGGTCTCAGGCATATCAACGAAGCGCTCAAGAACTTTTTCAATAAGCTGTTCGGCGGCGGAGAGGCGTCGCTCAAGATCGAAGAGCCGAGAAAGCGCGTGAAGCAAGATGCGGACGAAGAGGGGGAGGTGATGATGGAAGAAGAGGAGGAGCTCTATGCGGGTCTTTCCGTCTCGGTGCACTTGCCGCGCAAAAAAGTGCACGGGCTTGAGGTGCTCTCCGGAGGCGAACGCGCGCTTACTTCGATCGCGCTCATCTTTTCCATGAGCCAAGTGAATCCACCGCCGTTTTTGATTCTCGACGAGACTGACGCGGCGCTCGATGAGGCGAATAGCAAACGCTACGCCGACATGATCTGCGAGCTTGGGAAGAAGAGCCAGCTTATCGTCATCACCCACAATCGCGCGACGATGGCGGCCGCCGGCGAGCTCTATGGCGTCACGATGGGGCAAGACGGTGTATCCAAGCTTTTGTCTGTAAAGCTCGAGGAGGCGGAGCGGGTTGCGAAGTAGGGGAAATCTGGTACAGTGCCGCAACATATGTTGAAGATACGAATGCAGCGCACGGGGCGCATCAATATGCCGTCTTTTCGCATTGTCGTCACCGAGCACACCGCAAGCCCGAAAGCTGGTAGATTTGTCGACAAAGTAGGCACCTACAATCCGAAGACCAAAGAGCGTACGCTCGACGAAGCGAAGGTGAAGCACTGGATGTCGGTGGGCGCGAAGCCTAGTGCGACCGTCCACAATATGCTCGTCTCGCTCGGTCTCTTGAAAGAAAAGAAAATCAACATTCTTCCTGCGTACAAAGAGCCGGTGAAAGAAGAGACTCCGGCTGAAGCGCAGGCACCAGAGGCGCCGGCGACCGAAGGAGGTGCCGGTGGTGCAGTCGAAGCGTCTTCCGAGGCACCCGTGGAGACTCCTGCGGAGGGAGTACAGACGGAAGAGACCCCTGCGGCGTAGGGCTTGGTATACTTTGGAGATCATTACTCGCTAGATGATTTTGTATGGAACATGATCAGCAATTTCTCGAGTACGTAGTCAAAGCATTGGTAGATAATCCAAACGACGTGAAAGTCAGCCGCACTGTCGACGAGATGGGCGTGCTGCTTACGCTCAGCGTGAACAAAGACGACATGGGCAAGGTCATCGGCAGGAGCGGCGCGACCGCAAAAGCGATCCGCACCGTTTTGCGCGTCGTCGGCATGAAGAATGACGCGCGCGTGAATCTCAAGATCGAAGAGCCGGAGGGGAGCGAGCGCGGCATGGGGGCTTCCTACGAGCGCGATACGACCGTCGACGACGTCATCAACGACCTCAAGTCGAGCTAACGCACCCCTATGGTGCATTTCCATATCGTTTCTCTTTTCCCGGGCTCGATGGAGCCGTATCTCAGGGCTTCGATCATCGGGAAGGCGCAGGAGAAAAAGAAAATAAAAGTCTCTTTGTACGATCCGAAGGATTTCATTTACCCCGAGCGTAGTCGAGGGGCGCGTGCTCAAGATTCGCGAGTTGATAGACGTCCCTATGGCGGAGGACCCGGGATGGTTCTTCGACCAGAACCCTTTTTGCGCGCCATAGAAAAGGCACGTGGCAAAAGGAAAGCCGAGATCATTTTTTTTGCAACCGACGGAGCGCAATTCGATGAGGCAATTGCGCAGAAGCTTTCAAAAAAGAAAGACATCGTCTTTGTCTGCGGGCACTACGAAGGCGTGGATGCGCGCGTGCAGAAGATACTGAAAGCGAAAAAGATCTCCGTCGGTCCCTACGTGCTCACGGGAGGGGAATTGCCTGCCGCGACTATGATCGACGCGATCTCGCGCTTCGTGCCCGGAGTCCTCGGCAAAGCGGAGTCGCTCGAAGCGAGCCGCGTCGCAAGCCCGGAGGTCTACACGCGACCTGAGGTATTGGAGTGGAAAGGAAAGAAATATCGCGTCCCGAAGGTTCTGCTTTCCGGCGATCATGCCAAGGTGGACGAATGGAGACGCGGAAAGCGGGGGCTTGCATAATCCGACGTTTTGTATCATAGTCCAGCTAGCGGTACGCCGATACACACCGCGTACCGAGACATAACTCAGCAGAAAGGAATCGCCGCAATGCCTGCAATCCACGAGCCACCGCATGCCTTCATCGACCAGTCGCGCGGAGTTGGCGGGATGAAGCCCGTCGGATTCCGTGCGTACAGTGGCCGGGTCGTTGGATTCAAGCCGGCGGTGCCGGCTCGAATCGAGAAGATCGGCGGACGGTACGAGATCGTCCGCATGTCAGGGGGGAGTGATCCCCGGAAGGAGTAGCAATGCTCGCCGGATATTCGTCTCCGCGCCCCAGGGTTCGCCGCGTATCTGTGGCGCCCCCTGATTGGAAGACGTCGCGCTCCGTCAGTGTCGCTGAATACCGGACATTGGCACGGGAGCGTTTCGAGAGAGAGCGGGCAGCATATCGCACGCTCTTTCATCAGATGGACACGTCACCGTTCGTCCTCACTCCAGAAGAGAGGATCGGGCGATGAGTGGCACACCAAGTAAGCGGGGGTCTGGTTTATCCACCAGCCCCCGATTCTTTTACTTGACAAAAGGTTATCCACAGCTACAATGCCGCCACATTTGCCGAAAAGCCCGATTGAGTCCTGGTAGCGCTTTCAAAGCAAAGAGTGCGCCTGTCGACAGACAGGTCCGCCTGCGCACGCAGGTCGTCGAAAGACGATTTTGATACGACAATTTAATAACGGGTTCCAGACCTACGGCATCAAGCGCTGCGAAGCGGGTGCCGCAGGGTAGCTTCTTGCAACATGGGGAAAGTAAAAAGCGCTCGTCCGCAAAAGTACTTCGGCAAATTCCGTGAACCACTCGTGAAGATGCCGAGCCTCGTCGAGAGCCAGATCGGCTCGTTCCATGAATTCGTAAAAAGCGGCGCGGAGCGCGTCTTCAAGGAGTTTTCTCCGATCTCCGACCATTCGGGAAAGAAATTTGAATTGGAACTTGTGAAGTTCGCGTTTGGCGATTTGCGCTGGGACGAGCACTACGCGAAACGCATGATGAAGACCTATGAAGCGCCGCTCTCGATGGTGGTGAGGCTGAAGAATAAAACGACAGGAGACAAGAAAGAGCAGGAGATCTTCCTTGCTGATTTTCCGTGGATGACCGCGCACGGTACCTTCATCATCAACGGCGTCGAACGCATCGTCGTCCCGCAGCTTGCGCGGTCGTACGGCGTTTTCTTCGAAGCGATTCCCTACAAGGGCAAGAATTATTTCGCCGCGAAGATCATTCCTGCGCGCGGCGTGTGGATCGAGATCGAGTCGGATCCGGACGGGGCGATCTACGTCAAGATCGATCGCAAGCGCCGCTTCCCCGTCACCTCGCTTTTGCGCGTCCTTGGTCTTGCGACGGAGAAGGAGATTCTCGGTCGCTTCGAGAAAGGAGCTGCTCGCGACACCGTCGCGACGACGCTCGGGCACGACCACGCGCATACGCCGGAAGAGGCGTACGTGGAGATATACCGCCGATTGCGCGACGGCGATATCGCGACGCCGGAAAACGCGCGCGACCACGTGAACGCCATTCTTTCCGCCGAGCGCTACGATTTCTCGCGCGTCGGTCGCTTTCATTTCAATCGCCGCTTCGGTCTCCCGACCGATGAGAAGCACCTCGCGAACGCGACGCTCACGCTCGAAGATCTCGTCCGTATCGTAACCCACATCGCAGAATTGAATGCTGATCCGGCGAGCGAATCCGACGACATCGATCACCTCGGTTTCCGCCGCGTACGATTTGCCGGCGAGCTGCTCGAACAGCGCATGCGCGTGGGTCTTTCCCGCATGAAGCGCAATATCCAGGATCGCATGGCGATGGTGGACGCGGAGACGACCGCGCCGGTCTCGCTTGTAAATCCGCGCCCCTTCCAAGCTGCGATTCGCGAATTCTTCACGACCGACCAGCTTTCGCAGCTCATGCAGCAGTACAACATACTGGATGAGATCGAGCATCTCCGCACTCTCTCGACCCTCGGTCGCGGCGGCCTTACCTCGGAGCGCGCGGGTCTTGAAGTCCGCGACGTGCACTCATCGCACTACGGTCGCGTCTGTCCGATCCATACGCCGGAAGGTAAGAATATCGGGCTCGTCTTGCACATGTCGCTCTACGCCCGCCCCAACGAATTCGGCATCATCGAGACGCCGTATGCCAAAGTCGAGAAGGGCGTCGTCACCAAAGAGATTGCGTATTTGAATGCGCTTGAGGAGGAGCAGTATGCGATCGCGCACTCCGCGATCGCTCGCGATGAGAGCGGGAAAATACTCGCGAAGACGGCGGAGGTCCGCAAAGGCGGCAGCCCGACCATCGTGAAGCGCGAAGATGTCGACTTCATCGAAGTCGCCACGAATCAGCCTTTTTCCGTCGCGACATCGCTCATACCGTTTGTCGAGAACGACGATGCAAACCGCGCGCTCATGGGCTCAAACATGCAGAAGCAGGCAGTGCCGCTCGTGGTGCCGGAGGCGCCTGTCGTCGCCACCGGCGTCGAGAGTGTCGCGGCGCGCGACTCCGGTCGCCTCATCATCTCTGAAGACGCCGGCGAGATAACGTACGCCGATGCGCAGACGATCAAAGTGAAAAATGGCGATGGCAAGACCAAGGAATACCAGCTGGTGAATTTCTCACGAACCAACGGCTTTACGACCTTCCACCAGCGCCCGCTCGTCTCCGTGGGAGACTCGGTGAAGAAAGGTCAGGCGCTTGCAGACACGTCGACATCGGTCGGCGGTCAGCTTGCTATCGGTCAGAACGTCCGCGTCGCCTTTCTCCCGTGGTTCGGCGCCAATTACGAAGACGCGATCGTCATCTCCGAGCGTCTCGCGAAAGACGCGAAGTTTTCTTCTATCCACATGGAGGAATTCATCTGCGTCGTCCGCGATACCAAGCTCGGACCCGAGGTCACGACTCACGACATCCCGAATGTCTCGGAGTTCAAACTCCGCAACCTCGATGAAGACGGCGTCGTACGGATCGGCGCAGAAGTCCGCCCCGGCGACATTCTCGTCGGCAAGGTGACCCCGAAAGGCGAAACGCAGCTTACGCCGGAGGAGCGCCTCTTGCACGCGATTTTCGGTGAAAAGGCGAAGGATGTGAAAGACACTTCGCTTCGCATGGAAGGCGGCAAGCGCGGTCGCGTTATCGGCGTGAAGATTTTCTCGCGCGAAAGCGGTGATGCGCTCGAAAGCGGCGTCATCAAGCGCGTGCACGTGGAGGTCGCGCAGCTTCGCACCATATCGGTGGGCGACAAGCTCGCCGGTCGCCACGGCAACAAAGGCGTCATTTCGCGCGTGCTTCCGGAAGAAGATATGCCGTTTGACGAGCAGGGGAATCCGGTAGACATCATTCTTACTCCGCTCGGCGTGCCGTCGCGTATGAACCTCGGTCAGATTCTCGAATTGCACCTCGGTCTCGCGGCGGAAGCGCTCGGGTACCAGGCGATCGTCCCGTCGTTTTCTGGCGCGTCCGAAGAGGAGATCAAGAGTGAATTGAAAGAAGCAGGTCTTCAGGAGAATGGCAAGCGCGTACTCTTCGACGGTCGTACCGGTGAAGCATTCGCACAGCCCGTCTCTGTCGGCGTCATGTACATGCTCAAGCTGCACCACATGGTGGAAGACAAGATTCACATGCGCTCTATCGGTCCGTACTCCTTGACGACGCAGCAGCCTCTGGGCGGCAAAGCGCAAAATGGCGGTCAGCGCGTAGGGGAGATGGAGGTGTGGGCATTTCTCGGCTATGGCGCCGCGCATTCGCTCCGCGAAATCCTCACCATCAAATCAGACGACATCATCGGTCGCTCCGCTGCCTTCGACGCGATCGTCTCCGGTCAGCGAATCCAAGAGACGAATACACCGGCAACCTTCAATGTCTTGGTCAGACATCTGCGGGGCTTGGGCATCGACATCGAATTCATGGAAGGTAGCAATTAATCTCACCATTTATGTCTACAAAAAAGAAAGACGTCATTCCGCAGACTTTCGAGGCAGTCTTGATGCGCCTCGCGTCGCCCGAGCGCGTCGGCGAATGGTCGTACGGTGAGATCACCAAGCCGGAGACGATCAACTACCGCACCCAGCGCCCCGAGAAGAACGGTCTCTTCGACGAACGCGTATTCGGACCGGAGAAGGACTACGAGTGCTACTGCGGCAAGTACCGCGGCATCCGCTTCCGCGGCATCGTCTGCGAGAAGTGCGGCGTCGAGATCACACGCGCCATCGTGCGCCGGGAGCGCATGGGGCATATCGATCTCGCCACCCCGGTCGCGCACATATGGTTTCTCCGCGGCATCCCGAGCCGCATCGCGCTTATGCTCGGTCTCTCAGCCGCCGAGGTAGAGAAGGTCGTCTATTTCGCAGGCTATATCGTCACGCATGTCGACGAGAAAGAGCGGGAGCGCCTCCTCAGGGATCTTGAAAATGAACTGGCGACGAAAGTGAAATCAGCCGCGAACGCGGACGTGAAAGCCGAGCTCAAGGAAAAAGCAACAAAGGCGAAGAAAGAAATCGAGTCGATCCAGCAGGGTGTCGTGCTTGATGAGGCGGCGTACCATCTCTTTGCCGTCAAATACGGAGCGATGTTCCGCGCGACCATCGGCGCGGAGGCGCTCTACAATATCTTGAAGCAGATCAACCTCGACACGCTCGTGGTCGAGCTCAAAGACAAGTTTGAAAAATCCGGTGCCGCGGACCGCGACAAGCTCCGTAAACGCCTTGCGCTCGCGGAATCCCTGCAGCGCGCGGGCGTCCGCCCTGAGTGGATGTTTATGACGCGTCTTCCGGTTGTGCCGCCGGCGCTTCGCCCGATGGTCGCGCTCGAAGGCGGTCGCCACGCATCATCCGATCTCAACGACCTCTATCGCCGCGTCATCAACCGCAACAACCGCCTGAAGCGCCTCCTCGCGATCCATGCGCCGGAGGTAATCCTCCGCAACGAAAAGCGCATCTTGCAGGAAGCGGTCGACGCGCTTCTCGACAATTCCATGCGCCGCGGCGCGGGCGTACTCGGTGTCCTCGGCGGTCGTCGCCGCGCGCTGAAGAGCCTCGCTGATTACCTCAAGGGCAAGCACGGCTACCTCCGCCAGAACCTCCTCGGCAAACGCGTCGACTACTCTGGTCGCTCGGTGATCGTCGTCGGTCCTGACCTCGCGCTCGACGAGTGCGGTCTTCCGAAGCACATGGTCCTTGAGCTCTTCCGACCGTTCGTCATCCAAGGACTGCTCGCGCGCGAGCTGGCATACAACATCCGCGGGGCGGGTCGTCTCATCGAAGATGAGGCTCCCGAAGTCTGGCCGATCCTTGAAGAGGCGATACAGAATAAATACGTGCTCCTGAATCGCGCGCCGACGCTTCACCGCCAGTCGATCCAAGCATTTCGCCCGGTCTTGATCGAAGGAAATGCGATCCAAGTCCATCCGCTCGTCTGCCCCGCATACAATGCGGACTTCGACGGCGACGCGATGGCGGTCCACGTGCCGCTTTCTGAGGCAGCGCAGATGGAAGCGCAGCAGATCATGTCGGCAAACAAAAATATCCTCAAGCCGGGCTCGGGCGACGTGGTCGTCGCCTCCAAGCTCCTCGACATCGTGCTTGGCTGCTACTGGATGACGAAATCCGTCGACGGCGCAAAAGGCGAGGGCAAGGCTTTCCCATCGACGAACGCGGCAATCACCGCGCACGATTTCGGCGGCATCGATCTTCGCGCAAAAATCAAGGTCCTCCCGAGCGACAACAAGAAGTACGCGCAATTCGGAGGCGCTCTCTTCGAGACGACCGTCGGTCGGCTCCTCTTCAATTC